>NZ_JATABG010000067.1:0-14375 GCF_036533755.1 Vibrio sp. M260118
CTGCAAATGGCTTAGTAAGGTAATCATTAGCGCCAGCGTCTAATCCAGAAACTTTGTCTTTTACCGTGACAAGTGCAGTCAATAAGATCACTGGCACATCTTTGATCTTTTTCCATTCAACGAGATGATCAACTGAGTCACCATCAGGAAGCTGACGATCCAAAATAACTAGATCGGCTTGATCCCAGTACTGAGCAACATCTGCTATGGTCTCTGAGTGGAAGCACTCGTACCCCGCTTGCTCTAAGCTAACTAATAGCCCGTCAGCTAAGTTTTTATCGTCTTCAACTAGAAGCAGTGTCTGTTTCACAAGGAATCTCCAAAATAAACGATGTTGGAGGACCAATTAGCGACATCTTGCCACCCATTCGCCCAACCATGGATTCAACAATAGTTAAACCAAGACCAAGTCCGCTTTTACTCACAAAGGGCTTTCTTAGTTGGCGCCAATCTTTTGCCGACAACTGCCCTTGATCTTGTACTTTAACCGTAATCTTGTTTGTAGTGGTAGTAACATCTAATACCACTGGAGCAACCCCATACTTAATGGCGTTGCGAATTAAATTGTCGATACAAGTGCCAAGCCAATAGACGTTCAATTTGGCGGCGACATCTTGATTAATCGTAAATCTAACTTTGTTGTTAAACTCTTCTTCAACTTTGAACTCTAACCAGTCTTTAACTGATGGCACCCAGTCACTGGCTAGAGGCTTATTATCTGACTGAAGGTAATCCTTACTTGCCTCAGCTAGCTGGCGAAGCCTACGCGAATCTTCACATAAACGTCGAAACTCATCGTAAACAGATTCAGGGAGATGCTCAAACTCTCGGCGGAACCCTTCGACGGTTAGCGATAAACTGGCAATTGGTGTCCTCAATTCATGGGTTAGGATCTGCAAGATCAACATCCTACTTTTCATCTCTTGTCGCTTGGTGTTCCAGCGATAGATAGACCAACCGATCACCAATAGTATGTTGGCAATAACCAACACAACCATACTAATACGCAAAATATCTGAGTGATCAACAACGTCCCAACATAGGTTACCGCGTTGAACAAAACAGCTGTTTGAGCTGCTGCGCATGGTGAAAGTTAACCCAGCATCTTCAACGGCCTGCTTCCAAATGCTTTCAGGATAGATGAGGTAGTTGTCGTTCTTCCTAAGCCACAGTTCATTGCGCTCAATAAACATACTTGAGCCAGAAATCAAAGAGACGACCGCATCTTCGTTCATTCTTTGCAACCTACCGAGCAAAGTAGAATCAGACGCTAGAGGGCGCTCTTTTATGTGCATGTACTGCTGAAGCTGCTCAATAGACTCTGGGTATATTTGAACATATCGATTGGCATAAGTTCCGCCACCAGGATGAATCAATGCACTTCTAGCAAACCACTTCTCGCTTAGCTTATTGCCTTTACACATAGCTCGAGTAAAGACTAAGGGCTCTGTGATTAAAGGACTAAGCGGTAACTTGCCAGTACAGTTTTGCGCTAACCTGTACAGCCGTTGAATATCTTTGAGTGGATAAGCGGATGTTTGCGGAAGCATTGACTCTGGCGTAAGCAGACGCGTTGGATAATCAGATTGTAGGCTGCGAATATCGTATGAAACCGTCGCGTGCGCTTGATCGAAAAGATCTACAAACCTGTCGATACGCTCAGGTAAAGACTCTGCAGATGCGCTGCTTGAGATAATGGCGCAGCCAATGACGATCGCTTTTACTGTATTCTTAATCAATGCAAAAAATCATTAAATCAGTAAGTTATGATTTAGAGTAAAGTATTATGGCAAAAATATAAAACTGAAATGTAATATCAATGTCAGAAATGGTACTCACAAAACGAAAGAAGCCAGCAAGTTGCTGGCTTCGGTATCAATCAGACAGAGCTTATAGTGCTTTAAAGATATTCTCAACACTCTCTTTAGCATCGCCAAAGAGCATCTGTGTATTCTCTTTAAAGAACAGTGGGTTTTGTACCCCAGCGTAGCCTGTATTCATTGAACGCTTAAATACGATAACGTTTTGCGCATTCCAAACTTCAAGAACTGGCATACCAGCGATTGGGCTGTTTGGATCGTCTAACGCAGCTGGGTTAACAGTATCGTTGGCACCAATAACTAGAACCGTATCTGTTTCAGATAGGTCGTCATTGATTTCGTCCATCTCTAATACGATATCGTAAGGTACTTTCGCTTCAGCAAGCAGTACGTTCATGTGACCGGGTAGACGACCCGCTACTGGGTGAATACCAAAACGAACGTTGATGCCTTGCGCACGAAGTTTCTCAGTGATTTCGTGAACTGGGTACTGAGCTTGTGCTACCGCCATGCCGTATCCACATGATGTAAGACAGAATCGCACCAGACGAACCTACGAATGCACCTGTGATGATCAATAGGTCATTTGCAAGCATGAAACCCGCCGCTGCAGCAGCCCAACCCGAGTACGAGTTAAGCATAGATACAACTACTGGCATATCCGCACCACCAATTGAAGCAACCAAGTGATAACCGAATACAAACGCGATTAACGTCATCACGATCAATGCGAACATGCTGCCATCAACATTTACAAAGTGGATCATTAGTAGCGTTGAAACAACGATCGCAGCTAGGTTCCACTTATGCTTGTGTGGAATATTTAGTGGTGATGAAGAGATGATGCCGCGTAACTTACCGAACGCAACAACCGAACCTGTAAAGGTAACCGCACCGATAAACACACCCAAGAATACTTCTACTAGGTGAATGACGTGCTCAGCATGCGTCGCCGCTTCTGGAGCATCAAGGTAGCTGTTGTAGCCAACAAGTACCGCTGCCATACCAACAAAGCTGTGAAGAATTGCCACTAGCTCTGGCATCTCTGTCATTTCAACTTTCTTAGCGTAGTGGATACCAATCGCACCACCGATCACCATAGCGATGATTACCCAAATAAGGCCTTGCGACTCTGGGCCAAAGATCGTCGCGATCAAGGCGATCGCCATACCAGCAATACCGTAGTAGTTACCTGAGCGTGCCGATTCCTGTTTAGACAGACCTTTTAAACTCAAATAGAAGAAAAATGCAGCAACAATATAAGCTGCTTGTACTAATCCTGCAGACATTCCCTGTTACTCCTTAATCTTTACGGAACATTTCAAGCATGCGCTTGGTAACGGTGAAACCACCGAAGATGTTGATACTAGCGATCAGTACAGCGATAAAGGATAGAACCGAAACTACGGCATTTCCTTGACCGATTTGCAGTAACGCACCAACAACGATAATGCCTGAAATAGCGTTAGTTACTGACATTAGTGGAGTATGCAGTGCGTGAGTCACGTTCCATACCACGTAGTAACCAACCACACACGCTAAGAAGAACACAGTAAAGTGAGACAAGAACGCAGCTGGAGCCACTGAAGCGATCCAAGCGAACGCCCCCAAGCCAACAACCATTGCGCCAATTTTCTTAACTGGAGATGCTGGCTCTTCTGGCTTCGCTTCCTCTTTAGGTGCAGCTTGTGCTAGTTTTTGCTCTGGCTGAGCTGAAACCTGAATCGGTGGTGCTGGCCAAGTAACCTCACCCTCTTTGATTACCGTTACGCCGCGTAGAACAACGTCTTCGAAATCAATGTTGATGTTGCCATCTTTCTCTTTCGCTAACAGTTTAAGAAGGTTAACAATGTTTGTTGCGTATAGCTGAGAAGATTGAGTCGGCAAACGGCCTACCATATCGGTGTAACCAACGATCTTCACGCCATTTTCAGTTGTGATCACTTGGTCTGCCACTGTGTATTCACAGTTACCGCCGTTAGCCGCAGCTAGGTCAACAATTACGCTACCTGCCTTCATGCTATCAACCATCTCTTTGGTGATTAGCTTAGGCGCTGGACGACCTGGGATCAGTGCAGTAGTGATGATGATATCAACGTCTTTCGCTTGAGCTGCATATAGCTCTTCTGCTTTCTTGTTGAACTCATCTGACATCTCTTTTGCATAGCCATCACCTGAGCCTGAATCTTCTTTGAAGTCTACTTCTAAGAATTCAGCACCCATTGATTGGACTTGCTCTTTAACCTCTGGACGTACGTCGAATGCACGTACAATCGCCCCTAGACTGCCCGCAGCACCGATAGCCGCAAGACCTGCAACACCTGCACCAGCAACCAAGACTTTCGCCGGTGGTACTTTACCAGCAGCAGTAATTTGACCTGTAAAGAAGCGGCCAAACTCATGGGCAGCTTCTACGACTGCTCTGTAGCCCGCGATGTTTGCCATCGAAGACAACGCATCTAGCGCTTGAGCACGCGAAATACGTGGAACAGCATCCATCGCCATCACGTTAATGTTCTTGCTAGATAGCTTTTCCATCAATTCAGGGTTTTGAGCTGGCCAGATAAAGCTGATCAAACTCGCGCCATCTTTAATTAGCGCAATCTCATCATTTTCATCATCAGATAAAGGAGCATTGACCTTAAGAATGAGGTCAGAGGCCCAGACCTCTTCAGCGGAAACGATCTTTGCTCCAGCTTGTTCAAAAGCAGAGTCATCAAAACTCGCTAATTCTCCGGCTCCGCTTTCGATGTTTACTTCGAAGCCTAATTTTAATAACTGCTCAACCGACTTTGGCGATGCAGCCACTCGCGTTTCGCCCGCGAGTATTTCTTTTGGCACACCAATTTGCATTAGCTATTCCTTGACTATTCGCAACAATGATTATTCGTTTTTATCCAACGAATTTAGATACTTCAAGTGTTTTATCGCAAAAACACTAAATATCATTACTTATAACCTATGGTAATGGGCTATTTTGCTTACCAATTTGCCAGCAAACAATAGCTAGCCCTCGTGATAGGAGGTCAAACCAGTAAATTAAAAGCGCTGTAAAAACAAACAATTATATGACTAGCACATATAAAAAGAGCCATCAGAATAACGACTAATGGCTCTTAAAATCATGATGTCTATCAAATAGGAGAGAAACAACTAAAAAATGTTGTCACCCATTTGGTCAATGAACATTTGCGCTTTCTTCAACATAAATTCATCCGCATCACCTTTACTCGGTAACACATCAGAACGAATAAAGTGGTGCGTTTTCATTTCATCATCAAACTGCTTTGTTATGCGACCCGCAATACGATACTGTCCACCTTCGGGCTTCGCCTCTTGATAAATCAAGAAACCTTTATACTCTACTGGTTCCACTTCAGCATTTTGCTGCTTATCACTACCACCAAACAAGCGAGAAAAAAGTCCCACAAACTACTCCTTTGTATCTACTATTTTTTAGTTAAAATCGGCTTTTCGTACCACTCTAACTCAACATCATCATCAAACATCGGCTGTTTGCCAAGTATAACGAGCACTTCATCTTTCCGATTGGTTCTTCTGTCATCAATAATCATCGAAGTTGCAGCTTCAATCGCCGTAGCGGCATACTCTTTCAAAGTGACAAGACGCTCTTCGGGGAGCGCAGACAAAAAATCGATGTCGTGACGGATATAAACTGGTCTAAGTTGAGACAAGGCTAAACATGCTAAATCCGCTAATTGCTCATTATCAAAATTATTGACGTAGTCGTCTTTTGCTAGCTCTTGGCCAACTAATGTCTCCATGTAGTTGTGTACATCTACACTTATCTGCATATCATTAAACTCCTTCTAGGGACATTTGCTGTTAATTGTATGTTTTAAATAGTTAAAGCTTGCTATAAATTTGCGCGTTTGTGCGCCAAATTATGACCACTATCTAAACGTGACCCTAATTTTCACCTTTAAGTTTAGTAAAAGGCTTGGAAATTCATCAAATAAAAGTATTCTTAGGTGGTTACTCTATAACAAGATCACGCTAGGCTAGGATTAATGTCGTTTTCCATCGTCACCACAAATTGGTTTCGTTTGTCGTTGCCAATACTGTTATTGGCTTTTATTGCCTTCGGGATGAACAACGTCATCGCCCTTACTTACGCCAATCTAGGTGTTGTTTCAAAACTTCCATTCGTGTTATTTGCAATTACCATCGTCCTAGCCGATGTGTTCAAACAAAGCCGCATTGCTATGGTTGCAACAGCACTGCTGGTTGCTTATTGGGTGATTCAGGAAAGGCTACAAAGTCCATTGTCTTCAGGTACTACCATTCTTGAATTATCACTGCTCGCAGCGCTGCTACCAATCGCACTTGCCTCCGTTTACAGCTATAAAGATTCTGCGCTGTTTACGCGTGCTTTTGGTTTGTACCTATTCAAAATTGCTATGTTGGTACTTTGGTCATATCTGATCTTGACTTATTTTTATGACGGCGGCTTCGAAAACATCGACGATACCTACCTATTTACCCTACCCGAAATTTCCAAATTGCCCTTTATTCTCGTGGTGTTTCTTACCGCCATGGTATTGATCTATGCGATTTGCGTGCTCAACAGAAATGGTATTATTGATGTCGTTATCTATTCTGCGACGCTTCTAGCCGCGTCTACCTTTATTTTCTTCCACATCACCTACATCTCGAGCACTATGTTTTCGCTCGCCGGGATTTTGCTTTTGGTTTGCCTACTATCAGCAAGCTATGAACTGGCGTTTATGGATACCTTAACTGAGATCCCTGGGAGGCTTGCGCTCGAATCAGATTTAAAACATCTCGGCAGACGTTACACTGTAGCGATGCTTGATATCGACCACTTTAAATCGTTCAATGATACCTATGGCCACGACACGGGTGATGACGTTTTGAAGTTAGTTGCTTCCAAACTACAAACCGTGGGCGGGAAAGCGAAAGTATACCGTTACGGCGGAGAGGAATTTACCGTACTATTCAAGGGAAAGTACGCTGAAGATACTCGTGATCACTTGGAATTACTGCGAGCTTCAATTGAAAACTACAATATGGTACTTCGCAACCAAGACGCCCGTCCTAAAGACGATAAAGTTGGCTCTAAGAAACGTGGTGCAACAAAACAGCAAGACTACGTTAACGTTACCATCAGCATTGGTGTCGCCGACAGTACAGAGTCCAATAAGGTTTCAGAAGTCATCAAAGCCGCCGACAACGCTCTATACAAAGCGAAAAAAAGAGGGAGAAACAGAGTTTGTCTCGCCTAACTCGGAGACATAATCAATGGCTACGCGAATCTAACCTTTAGTTTCATTCCTCTATCACCCATTGATTTCTGCCGTTCACTTTAGCTTGATAGAGTCGTTTATCCACTTTAGAGTAGATCTCCTCAATTGCCTCTTTTCCCGTTGGGGTGAAGCTAAGCACCCCTTGTGACACTGTCACTAGATTTGAAACGTCACTGTACTCATGTGGTAAAGCAGCTTGCACCAGTGTCGATTTAATACGTTGGGCATTATCGATTGCTTTCTTTTCGTCGGCATGAGACAGCAGCACAACGAACTCTTCACCACCATAGCGTCCAACCTCCTCTCCACTTCGGCAAAACATACCTTTTAGAATAGAAGCAAGTTCAATAAGACACTTATCCCCTTGAATATGGCCGTAGTTATCGTTGTAGGGTTTAAAGCGGTCAACATCGAGTAAAATGATCGCCAATGGCAACCCATGACGGCCATGTAAGGTGATCATTTCCGACAGTTTCTGGTCCACGTAGCGTCTGTTCTTTACTTTAGTTAAGCCATCTTCTTGGGCTAACTTGGCTAGCTCTTCATTCGCTTTTGCAAGTGCTGCTGATTTCTGCTCGAGTGCACGACGCATAAACGCAATCCGCTGCATGGCAATAAGCTTGGAGTTAAGTACGATTTTGTCGACAGGTTTAATTAGATAGTCATCACCACCGGCCTCAATAGCACTTGCAATCATGGTTGGCTCGTCATGGCTACTTAAAAAGATGATCGGTACCCAATCTGGGTATAGTTCGCGAATTTTCTCCGAAACTTGAAAACCATTCATTTGTGGCATTGAAACATCGAGCAGCACCAGATCCGGCTCAAACTGAGCATAAAGCTTAAGCGCCTCCTCGCCTGAGCTCGCCATTTCAACAACATGACCTAATTGCTTCAATCGAATGGCAAGCTGAATACGTTCCATTTGGACATCATCGACCAACAGAATATTCATTGAAGAGCCCGTTACTTCCACTGTACCATTACCTTGAATCATCTTTATCGCTTAAAGTATTGATTGATTTAATTGCTAAGGATAAACCACAAAAAACAATTAAGAAATCACATGCTTAACAAAAGCATACTTCACCCTAACGCATTCAGCCATCTATGGTTGACATTTGGCGCTATTTTTTTACGATAGCTGCGATATACACACACTTTAAGAGAAATTATTAATGTCTGACGTTGATCAAACAGAGCAGAAAACAGTAGACCTAGCAGAAATTTCTGCTGAGCTTCGCCAAGTTATAGAGTTTGATGAAGTTCCAGAGGCGATGCACCTAATGGTAACGTCAATCCACGAAGTGTCTGAAGAGGCTGTCCGTGAATCTTGGGACGAACTGCCAGCGAGTGCACAGAATGTACTTGATAACTTTGAGCAATTTCATGCACTAGTGTCGGTTAGCCAAGCGTTCGCAGGTCTCAATGTGATGGAAGAATTTCCGGCTCTAGACCTTCCTAAAGACATGACTGAAGAGCAGAAAGAAGAGTATCGTGCAGAGTTACTTGACCAAGTGCTGCACAATTGTGTTAAAGACATGGTTAAACAAATCAAGAAGGCACGTCGTGACCCTATTCTAAAACGCGATTTCACCGACGTTTTCGCTAAATAATAGAGTGAAATAGAAACGCCGCACAATGCGGCGTTTTTTATGTGAAATCTTATTTAATGAGATAGAACCACATCTCTTTGAGTAACACTCACACCCTTAATCTGCACGTAAACATTCATGCCAATTCTAAGGCCCAGTTCATCTCTTGCCCAAGCAGTAATAGTGGCGACGAGATTACACCCTTGAGCCAGTTCTACCGTCACAGCAACACTAATCCTATCTTGGCTGTTGCCATGCATTTCAAGCTTTAAGATTTTGCCCGCTAATACATTTCGAATCGAGGTTTGCTTTGGCTGTTCAAGCATTAGTGATACGTCGTTTGAGCGCACTTGCAGTCGTACCGGAGAACCTGTCTCCCCTTCAACTTTTTGCACCCAAAGTGAAACGCTAGGCGCTAATTCAATCTTAGATAGTGCGTATTTGTCGCTGTGCTCCATCACACGACCTTCGAACAACGAGCTTTGTTCTGAAAAAGACTGCCAAGGTTTCATTGCACTTGAGCCCCACACCTCTTCTATAGAGCCTGAAGCGGCAATACTACCGTTATCGATCACAACAAGGTGATTAGCAAGCCTGAGGATTTCATTGAGGCTATGAGAAACATAGACGATTGGGATCATAACCGATTGCGACAAACGTTCTAAAAACGGCATGACTTCACGTTTACGCGGAAGATCAAGCGACGCTAACGGTTCATCCATCAACAGAATATCTGGTTTAGACAGTAGCGCTCGGCCGATCGCTACCCGTTGTTTTTCGCCTCCCGAGAGTTGATTCGGGTGACGTTTCAACAACTTTTCAAGTGCTAGCAAACTCACAATCTCACCAAAATGTTCTGAGTCGGTTTGTTTCACACCATAGTTAAGATTATGTTCAACATTAAAGTGCGGGAACAGGCGCGCATCTTGAAATACATAGCCAACATTACGCTTATGCACCGGAATATCAATACCTTGCGTTGAGTCAAACAATGTCTGACCGTCCAAGACCACTTGACCTGAGTGCGGTTTAGTCAGCCCAGCAATCACATTGATCAGTGAGGTTTTTCCGGCCCCAGAACGACCAAAAATCGCACTAATCCCGGTTTGCGGCAGTTGCAAATCAATATCAAACAGCACATCGCCGAGATTTTGCTGGTAGCAGATCACTATGTTACCCATTACTAGCCCCTAATCGTCGTGCGCTCTCTTTCGCTAGCCATTGTGATAACAACATTGAAGCTAGCGCTATCCCAATTGAAATAATGCATAGACGCATGGCTTGAGCTTCGGAACCAGGAGTTTCAATGAATGCATACATCGCCAGTGGAATGGTCTGTGTTTCTCCTGGAATATTTGATACGAAACTTATCGTTGCACCAAACTCACCTAAACTACGGGCGAAAGAGAGCATGGTTCCAGTAGTAATTCCGGGAATAGTCAGCGGTAAAGTAATAGTAAAAAAGATCTTTAGTGGTGATGCGCCAAGCGTCGCAGCCGCTTGTTCTAACTTACCATCGACACTTTCTAAGCTAAGCCTTATCGAGCGGACCATCAAAGGCAACGCGACAACAATACAGGCTAATACTGCCCCTTTCCAACTAAAAGAGAACACTAAACCAAACTGTTGATACAACCAATGACCAATCACGCCTTGTCTACCCATCGAAATCAGCAATAGATAACCAATAACCACTGGAGGTAGTACCAAAGGTAAGTGAATAATCGAATCAAGCAAGGTTTTACCATAGAACTGCTTACGAGCCAGCAACCACGCCAAACTCACCCCAATAGGGATTAGCCAAACAATCGCAAAAAAAGCGACCTTAAGGCTTAGCAGCAGCGCTTGATATTCATAATCTGTCAGCAAATTTCCCTCTACTCAGCTAGGCGTGAAAAACCAAAACGAGATAATAACTGCTGCGTTTGGTCCGAAAGCATATATTCAGCAAATTTTAACGTAACTGGCTGATTATTAAATACCGCCATTGGGTAAATAATTGCCGAGTGTGTATTGCTCGGCAGTGTGGCAACAATTTCTGTTTTCTCACTGAGCATAGCATCGGTTTTGTAAACAATACCTAAGGGGGTCTCTTTCCTTTCCACTAGCGTTAGCGCGACTCTTACGTTATTAGCAGGGGCTAAATGGTTTTTTACTTCGCTCCAAACACCAAGGCTCTGCAATGACTCCTTGGCATAAATACCAGCTGGAACCGCATTGGTTTGCCCAATAGCCAAGCGTAAACCATCTAAATTCGACGTCCACGAAGCGGCATTGTGAATTATCAATTCACTATCTTGATGTTTTGGCGCAACAACAACTAGCTCATTGGACGCAACATTAGTAACGTCGTCACTAGTCACTACCTGCTGTTGAATAAGGTAATCCATCCATTTTTGATTGGCCGAGATATAGATATCTGCAGGTGCACCTTGTGCTAACTGGCGAGCAAGAGAAGCACTTCCTCCATACACCGTAATGACTTCTACCTCATTACTCTCTTCAAACTTTTGTACAATGTCATTAACCACGTTGGTCATTGACGAAGCAGCATAAACACGAAGCTTTTCAGCATGAGAAGAGAGGCTTACGCATGATAAAACTGCTAGTAGGATAAAACGAATACGTTGCATACTTACCTTGATTCTAGCTCTGGCCATAGTTTGTTCAGATCGAGATGTTGCTCAATCGCATCCGCAATCCTATCAATGGCCAGCTGTTGATTTTTGCTATGGTCAACTTCAGTGATATCTTCGACACCCATCCACTGACAAATGGCAGCTACCGCATCTGAGTTATCAAAAATACCATGGAGGTAAGTACCAAGCACTTGATTACAATCACTGATGGTACCGTCAAGTGTTCCGCTGTTAAGTTTAATCAGAGCCTGTCCCGCTATTTGGCTAACGCCAGCGTGAATTTCATATCCACTGACGGGAATGTCTTTGCCATCTAAATGCATCATGCCGCTCACATTGGTAAGCGTTTTGTCCTCTTTCAGCTCCGTCTCTATATCCAGCAATCCAAGTCCTTGTGTAGAGCCAACATCACTTTCAACTCCTTGAGGATCATGAATGATCTTTCCAAGCATCTGATAGCCACCGCAGATCCCCATCACTTTACCGCCTAATCTCAAGTGGCGTTGAATATCTTGTTCCCAACCTTGACTGCGTAAGTAATCTAAGTCCGCCCTTACCGACTTAGAACCCGGCAAAATAATCAGGTCAGCATGATCAAGCCTTTCGCCTTGTCCGACATAACGAAGATTGATGTCTGGATTAAGCCTTAACGTGTCGAAGTCAGTATGGTTGCTGATTCGAGGGAACACCGGAACCACGACATTGAGCTTAGTCTTTTCACTGATTACTTGCTGAGCATTGATGGCATCTTCCGCTTCTAAGTCGAAGCCATGTAAATAAGGCAGCACGCCAATTACAGGCTTGCCTGTCTTTTGCTCCAACCAATCTAAACCAGGCTCTAACAATGAAATATCACCGCGAAAACGGTTAATCACAAAACCTTTTACTCGCGCTTGCTCGCTTTCAGACAGCAAAGCAAGTGTGCCATATAGATGAGCAAATACACCGCCGCGGTCGATATCAGCAACAATAATAACTGGAACATCGGCTTCTTCAGCGAAACCCATATTGGCAATATCGTTTTCTCTTAGGTTAATTTCCGCTGGACTTCCCGCCCCTTCAATCAGAACCATTTCATACTGCGATTGTAGAATTGAAAACGACTCCATAACAATTGGCATCGCGACCTTCTTGTAACTATGGTAACCAATCGCATCAACAGTTGTTGTCGCCTTCCCTTGCAAGATGACTTGTGCACCCATATCGGTGTTTGGCTTCAGCAACACCGGGTTCATATGAACACTTGATTCTATATTTGATGCCAGTGCCTGCACCGCTTGTGCACGGCCTATTTCTCCACCATCAAGCGTTACTGCGCTATTAAGTGCCATATTCTGTGGTTTAAAGGGCGCCACTTTAATTTTCTTTCTCGCTAACACGCGGCATAAACCTGCCACTAACACACTTTTACCGGCATCAGAAGTCGTGCCTTGTACCATTAACGCCTTAATTGTTGACTGCATTTTGGGTCTAAACTTATGTAAATCTCAGAGATACCGATAATAGTAACGGTAATTGGCCGATTTCCTCAACATTATGAATCGAATATGAACTTTCTACTCAGCATCAATTCAAACGCCACTTGCTTTAATGGACACACTTAATAACCAAGGTCCAACCTCAATAGGAAATTAACATGAAAAAATCGGTACTTGCTTCTGTTGCTATCCTCGCCGTATCACCAACACTTGCTTTAGCTAAAGATGGCCATGAACACCGCTTTATTGGCGTTCAGTATCACGGCCCTGTAGAACTATCATCCGTTGACACTCTCCTTGCCGATACCAGTATGTTCACAGAAAAGAATGTCGTCGTCGAAGGCGTACTGTTACGTCAAATCAAAGGCGATACGTTTGTGTTTTCCGATGGAAAAGGTGAAATCCAAGTTGAGCTTGATGACGACATACATATGGCGCAGCCGATTGATGACAAAACCAAAGTTCGTCTATTTGGTGAATATGAAGGGGGAAACACTCCAGAAATAGAGGTAGAACATATACAGATTTTGTAGTACTTCACCGTTTAGTCTCTGATATAATTGTGGTTTGGCTTGGTTATTGCAAGCTAAACCACAATAGTCAATTTTTTGTTGCGAGTCGGAGACTACATTGAAAAAACTCATTTTGGCCGGTGCAATTGCGCTAGCAGGGATCAGCACAACTACCCACGCAAATAACTTTAATTACAATTACTTCGAGGTTCGAACTGCGATTGGGCCAGAAATGATGGGGGCCGAATTCAGTACATTTTTCACTGAAAACACACACCTAATTGTTCGTGCCGACTCTCAATTCTCCAAAGATTATGATCTCGCGGGTGGTATTGGCTTTAACGGCCCAATTAATCAGTTTGCTGATATCTATGGCCAACTACTCGTCCACCAAGTTAAGTACACTGAAGAAGCTGGTGGTGAAAGTGAAACCAAACCTGAACTCAACGTCGGCATCCGCCTATGGCTAGCTGAGCAAATAGAAGCAACGGCGCGCCTAGGTCGCAATGACGACGCTTCTGTATTCCACGCTGGTGTACGCTTCCACTCTACTCAACAACTGTCACTGTCAGCAGAAACCAGAAATAATGGTTTATACGGTCCACAGATGACGATGTCTGTACGCTTTCAGTACTGATCAAACCCTTCATAGGCCCTGCTAATATGCAGGGCCCAAACGACTGCCAATATCTTCCATTTGCACCAGTATTGCTGCCAAATAGACATGTTGTTTCATTAAGATACGCTATTCTCATTGCGGCAATATTCAACCACGCTCACAGTAAGTTAAATGAGCATCTGCTAACATTTACGATTATTTAATGACTTAGTAGATACAATAGTCAAATGCGTCGACGTAGCTCGAAATTTATTGTCCAGTTTTTCACTGTTTTGTGCGTCTTATCGTTCGTACCCTTTCTTTATTTTTATAGCCAACTGTCTTCTATTGAACAGCAAACTCAACACTTTGTTGAACAACTTAACCGCAATAAGCTTGAATATTCAAAAGTCGAATTGCATACCTCGTTACAAAAGATCAGTGC
>NZ_JATABG010000068.1:0-12142 GCF_036533755.1 Vibrio sp. M260118
GATCTTCCAAGTTAAAGCGATTGACTACGACAAAGATGAAAGTGACGTTATCGAATTGCCGATAACAGTCGTGGACGACATACCAACCCTTGCAGGTCAATCCATCACTCGAGTTGAAGGGCAGAATTTCAAAAACTCAAAAGTGGATATGTTTGCTGATGAGACGGACAAAGGGGCAGATGGTGCATCGTTAACCCGTTTAGAAGCTCCCGAAGGCTCTTCAATTTTATTTGGCGCACCTAGAAACTCGTTTGTGGACACTATTGAACTAAAAGAAGGTGTGCAAAGCGTAAAAGTTTATCAGCGCGAGGGGAGCGATCCTAACGCAGAACCACGCCAACTAGGGGTCTTGAAGGTCAATTCTAACGGTGAAATTGAGTTTAGAGCGTCAAATAACCTCGATCATCGTGGAGAGGATGCGATTAACTTTACCGTTAACGTTACTGCAACGGATGGTGACAAAGACACATCCATAGCCCCTTTAGATGTCACCATTACTGACAAAGAAGCCAAAGCGATTGCGCTTAAAGTGATCACCTTTGAAGATGCAGGGCGTGATGCATCAATAAAGTATGCTACTGACCAAGCGCCAGAGCGCGAAAATGCACTTGATAATCAAGATGACTTGCCAAACTCACCTGCTAAAGTTGAGCTGTCGGTCAATTTGTTTGATAACGACAACAATGAAGAGATTGGTAAGTTAATCATTGAGAGGGGTAATCATCGCGGCACCTTCTATTACAAGGATGGTGATACCTTTTATGAGTTAGAAGTGAACAACAATAGAGAGATTGTCTTTGATGGCACTAAGCTTGTGCAGGTGTTTAGTCAAAACGATACTATCGCGACCATTGACAACCTCTACTTCGTTCCTGACCGCAATTACGCGTCCGGTAATGGTGGAGTAAGAATTGAGTATCAACTGCAAATTTATAGAAACGGCAGCTATGATCATTCCTTGGACTCAAGCTTTAAGATTGAGATAGAAAGTGTTGCCGATAAAGCAACGTGGGATGACAGTAACAGCGACTACTACTATCAAACCGTAGAAGATGGTGACACGGTTACTCTAAAACTTGATGCAGATAGTCAAGATACTGTTGGGCCTAAAGAGATCATTACCTATGAGCTTGAAGCGACACTAGGTAAAGGCCAATTTGAGCTGCAAATTGGTGATAGAGTTTTGGTCGCACAGGGTGGCGTTTATACGTTAACCGCTGCGGAGATCAATAAAGTTGAGGTTAACCCGAAAGATCACTTCTCTGGTCAAATTCATTTAAAAGCTACCGCGATTACGACTGAAACACGCAACCCATACAATCACGATGGTATCAATAAAACCAGCGCTCGCTCAGAATCAAAAGATATTATTATTGATGTTGAAGCGGTGGCGGATAAAGGCAGCTTCAGTGTAAAACGTGTTCAGATTAATGAAGATAATATTAAAGAGCCGGATGGGGATACTAGTAGCTCTAATCGTGATCCGCTGACGTTAAATGAAATCATCACTATGAAACCGTCTGAGGATAGTGATAAATCAGAAACACTGCATGTTCGAATTTCAGATATTACAGAGGGGGCGAAGCTCGTTTGGGTTGGTAATGCTCTAAGCCAAATTACCGATGGTGTAACTGATGGAGGCAAACCGTATCAAGAAGTTCCTTACGATCAGCTAGGCAACGTTGAAGTCAGGCCAGATCTGCATAGCAATGAAGATTTCAAGTTCGACGTGACTGGTGTGGTTAAAGATACTGCGAAACTATCGGGAGATGTGACGCAGGTTTCAGAGTCGATTATAGGCACCAAAACAGTCAATGTCGGAGTCAAAGGTGTTGCGGATGCCCCCACAGTTGTTATTCCAGAATCTAGCGATTGGGAGGTGATTAATGATGGGGTTACAACGGGTGTCGAGACTACCATAAAAGAAAATGGTAGTGCTGAGTTGAAGTTCGCTGTTGACTCAGGCGAACATCAAGACCGCAAAGGTGATAACTCAGAATCGGTGACTGTACTGCTTTCTAATATCCCGAAAGGTGTTGTAATTGAAGACAGCAAAGGTAATGCGGTCAACTTAAACTTCGCTGGTTATGAGGACAATGATCCAAACAAGCCGATTTACGAAGCCAATATTACTAATCAAGGGGCAGGTGAGAACTCAGGTATTGTCATTAGGCCAGTATCGTCTTCAACTGAAAATATCCACATCACAGCGACAATAGTTGTTACTGAAAATGATGGCCACAGTAGAAGCTATGAACGAGATATCATCGTCAAGGTCGAGCCTGTTATTGATACGCCGGATAACTATACCAACGTCTCTGTAGGTAATGAAGATTCCCCAATCAATATCAAGTGGCATCCGAGGCTGGATGAAGACTATACCGATAAAGATGAACATGTTAATTCGATAAAAATCACTGGGATTCCAGACGGTTCAACGGTAACCGTGGCTGGTCAACCTGTGTCGTTCACTAATGGAACTATTGAGATTAATCCTAGTGCAGGTCAAACGGCCGCTGATTTTACAGAGGCTGCGCTCAAACCTGGGTTTATTCAAATTACACCACCTAAAGATTCTAGTACCAACTTTGATCTAAAAACCACGATTGAAGTTGAGGAGATTAATCATGAGCATACCACCGGGAACCCAACGGATGAAATTGCCAGTGTTAAACAAACTCTAGAAGGCACTATCACAGTCAAAGTCAATCCGGTTGTCGAAGCTGAGGATGCAGATAACAAACTTGTGTTAACTGAAGAGTCTGGGGCTCCCGTTGCTGGAGTGCTAAAAGCGGATGCTAGTGGGGAAATTCGCTTCACCGCCAATAGTGACAATCAAGCGTTGCTAAAAGATGCTAACGGTAACTTGATATTAGATGGAAATGGCGACCCTCAGCTAGCTTGGACGGGTGAATACGTTATTAAGTATCTGGAAACTGATGCAACGGACTCTCAGTATGAGTCTGATGAACTGGTTACTCGATTAGTGGTTCAGTTTGATACCAAGGACGAAGTCGTTTTGGATCAACTTTTTGTGCAAGGCGCAGTCTATGAGGGTGAAGGTCGCTGGGTTGTCACTGATAAAGAAGCGTTTAGTATCAAGGCGCCAAATGGATTGGATATTCCGGGTAGCAGTAGCAGTGTCAACAATATCGGCTTAACTATTTTTGCCGAAGTCGTGGATACGGGTGATGATGGCAGCAAACAAAGTGTTGCAGTACTGCGTCAGACGGATGTTACTTTGTCATTCCCTGAATATATTGATGGCAATGGTTCGAAAGCAGGTGTTGTTGATATCGTCGACAACGCCGTGATTATTGGCAATGAAGATACATCGATTGATCTTGGTACTCAGCTTAAACCCGCTATTAGGGTTGTTTCGCATGATCATGTTGAAGATACAGTCACTATTGTTATTGGTAACTCAGTCAAAGTGGATACGCCAGACGGTGAAAAAGTCTTTTCCATTGTGATTGGTGGTTCAAATGTCGACTTTACCAATGGCCAGTACGTGTTCAAAGCGACATTGGCTGCTGATGGAAGTATCACAGGTCTAGATGGATTAACGCTCACACCACCGAAAGATTACTCTGGTGATTTTAAATTGCCAATCACGGTAATCACCACCGATACAGGCTCTGGTGATGAGTTATCTCGACCAGAAGAAATTATCGTGAAAGTCGATCCTATTGCTGATGTGAAAGACGGTACGTCTTCTCAACCTAGTATAAATTTGGATTCGGTGGGAACGGTTAACGACGATGGTTCGATAGCAAAAGAAGCATTTGAAGACAGCCTCATCCGAATTGACCTTGGCTATGAGATTGCAGATAAGGTTTCAGGAACCGAGGGTGGCAACGAGGTGCTCTCTTCCATTACGCTAACTTTGGCCGACCCGTCGATTGGCCAGTTGTACAACGAGAGTACAAAAGAGTTTGTTACTTCAATATCATTCGATCAGGATCAGATTGATGCAGGTGCACTAGACAACGTTCTATTCAAACCGAAACTAAATTACCCAACTTCGAATGATGAAAACAAGGTAACCATTAACGTGAGTGGCGAGGTGACGGACACCGCGACATTTAACCTGGTTGGTGGTAAAGCTAATAACAAAGACAGCTTCTCTACCAGTGTCAGCTTTGACGTCACGCCTGTGGTTGATGACGTAGTTGTCACTGGACCAGGAGCCGACCCTACTGACGCCTCGAAGCCGATTACTATTAGCGGCAACGAAGATCAAGCCATCTCATTAGGCAATTCTGGTCCTGTATCTGTTTCGCTGACAGACACGGATGGATCTGAGTCTTTCGTCTCGATTAAGTTCATAGGTGTACCTGATGGATTCTTGCTGTCTGCTGATCCAAGTAGCGGATACACGGTCAAAAACAACGGCGGTAATGAGTGGAGTGTTAAGCTTCCGGCTGGTACTGGTGACTCAATTGATTTAAGCGCTATCTCCGTTCAGCCACCAAAACATTTTAGTGGCACCGTTAAGTTTGGCGTAACCGTGTTTACGCAGGAATCTTTGCTTGGCGTGCCAACACCAGCAAAAAATCTTCCTGAATTTGAAATCACGGTCAACCCAATTGGCGATATCGTTGATACCGACGCCACAGACTCTGTATCTGGCTTAGAAGGGCAGAACATTGATATTGCGATTAATGCTTCAGTTATTGATAAGGCCTTTTCTGCATCTGGCGCGGGTATCATCAGTGAAAATGGACCTGAAACTATTCGTATTGAAGTTAGCAATGTCCCTCAAGGTGCTGAGATCTACTATGCAAATGGAACAACCCTCGCGGATTATGATCCTGCAACTAACGTATGGACGTTAGATATTGATGCTCGAGACGTTGACAATATCGTATTTAATTCTGGCGAGCACAACAGCGACTCAGGCAATGCACTGGGAATAGACAGCCCAATTCATATTTCGGTGCAGTCCGTGGACAATGGAGCACTTGGGCCAAAAACTGAATTTGAAGTCGATTTAGTGATTGATCCAGTTAACGACCAACCAACCTTCGTTAACGTCATCAATCTAGAGACGTCTGAAGATATCGTAGGTGGGTTGGCAATTGATCAGCTTTCAATTGCTGATATTGACGCAACTTATGATGACCCAGATGCAACATACACACTGACTTTGTCAGTTGACAAAGGAACACTTGAATTAGCTAACGATCCAACAGTTCAGCCAGATGGTAGCGTAACTTTGACTGGTAAGCTGGCGGATATAAACGCGTCACTGGCTGCTGGCAATGTCATCTTTAAGCCAGATGCAGACAGTAACGACGGTAATAGCGGAGGACCAGTGACAGTAACAGCTATCGTTGATGATGGCGGTAACAATGGTGCGATTGATCCGGGCGATAGTTCTACCTCATCAACCAATCAGGCGACCTTTGCGATTAACGTTACTGAAGTTAATGATGCCCCAGAGCCGAGAGACTTTGATCTTGGGGATATTCCTGAAGAGGGGGCATTAACCATCAGCGAACAAGATCTGATTAATGGCACCTTTGATAAAGAAGGCGACACCATCACGGTTGACAAGCTTACGTTAGTCGAAGGGGAAGGAACCTTGAGTCAACAAGGTGACAACTGGGTGTTTGTTGCTGATAAAGATTACAACGGACCAGTCAAAATTAGCTATGTGGTGAAAGATGATGGCACTACCAATGGCCAACCGAATAATCTTACTGGGAACGCTGAGATCAATTTTGATGTAACGCCAGTCAATGATAAGCCACAACTGGATATTGATGATATTACAACCTTGATTGATGAGAATGTAAATCAACAGCTTAGCGGCATTTCGGTTACAGATGTGGATTATGTTGGCGCGTCAGCCAACGATCTAATGACAGTCACTTTGAACGTCAATCATGGTGCACTTTTCTCGTTAGTTACTCCTGCTGGATCAAGCGTCACTGCAACGGGTGAGGGTAGTGGCACATTGACGTTATCAGGAACACTGGCTGACCTAAATGCTTTATTAGATAAACCAAACAGTAATGTTGGGGTGTTTATTGATGCGAGCGGAGTTGCAGGGAATAGCGTTGATTTGGTTGTAACGGCCAAAGACAGCTGGAACTCTTCCGGTATTGCACTAGAGGCTGATCCGAAGAACTACACCATTACGGTCAATCCAATTGCTGATGCGCCAACCTTAGCACTTGATAGCAAATACGGCTTTAACAAGAACATTACTGCGACGCAAAGTGCAAGCACCAGTGGTATTGCAGTATTGGGGATTATGGCCGCGTTAACCGATACCAGCGAAGCACTGACGCTCGAGGTAAAAGATGTTCCGGCTGGTGCTATCGTCGAGAGTAGCACTGGATCTGTGACGCAAGACGGTGATGTCTGGAAGGTTCCCCCTGAGGCAATTGAAGGTTTAGCCATTAAAGGCGCGACTGAAGGGACACATGCTCTGCAGATTACGGCAGTTTCGCAAGAGATAGGTGATAATGGTCAAAGTCTCGATAGAGCAGAATCAAGCAACTCGATTACCATTAACCTTAACGTCGTTGAGAATGTTAATGCGCTAGAAATCGATAAGTCAGGGCAAGGCGACGCGGTTCACCTTGACGGTAGCGGTTCAAATAGCACCTTGACTGGCGGTAGCGGTGACGATTTGCTCGTCGGCGGTGCTGGTGACGACACCCTTGTTGGTGGTGAAGGCAATGATACGCTAGAGGGCGGCTTGGGCTCCGACATTTTGGTTGGGGGAACGGGTATGGATACCTTTATCTGGCGCGAGATCGATGATGGAACCATGGATACCATCAAAGATTTTAGTGTCAGTGAAGGAGATAAAATTGACTTACGAGAAGTGCTTCCTGAACTTAAAGCAGATTCACTAGATATGGATAGTTTGCTTCACCATCTCGATGTCAAAGTCGACGGCAATAATGTTGAGCTACACGTCCATCCTGCGGGAGAGGGAACTCAAGATCAGGGAATACTGGTAGAGAACCTTGTTCAGCAACTGGATAGCGGTTTTAGCGGTATGTCTCATGAAGATATGGTCTCGTCGCTACTTCAACATGTGATGCTGCATGACAATAACTAAACCAAGCTGACTGCAATAAAAACGCCCCAACGGAACAACAGTTGGGGCGTTTCTTTATTTGGTTGATAGTCTGATTGTTAGTCGACTTTATAGGTCGCGACAAAGCTTGCTACCGCGTGTGAAACAGCGTGTTGAAGCTCTTCGCAACTTGGTGGAGGTAAGTGACCAATGAGTTGCGGCCAGAACACAACGGCTTTGATCGCACCAATATATTGCTCTATGGCTATTGAAACGTTAGATATGTCGAGAACGCCTGCTTTAACGCCTTGCTGAGCCCATGTCTGCAAACTGAATGAGTCGCCTAGTGCTTGGCATTTTGCTGACAATACCTTTGATGTCTCTGGGCAACGAATACACTCCGCCATGACTAGTCGAGCCGTCGTTTGAAACTCTTCCGTGTTGATGTAGCACATGTGTTTGAGTGTGAGCGCGGTAAGTTGCTCGTCAATCGCAATCGCTGAGTCAAACTCAATATTGCATTGGTCATCGAAACGGCACATAAGCCTGTCTACGATCACTTCAAACAGGGCGTCTTTGTTTGGGTAGTATTTATAAAGCGTACGTTTAGAGACGCCAGCTTGCTTGGAAATACCTTCCATACTTGCTTGCTCAAAGCCTCGTCGAGAAAAAACCTCAATCGCAGACTTGATGATGTCCTCTTGTTTTATATCGCTTCTTTTAGTCATTAAAGTATCCGACGAACACAAGGTAAACGATGATGTTTACTTTTTGCGAGTAACGCCACTATACACTATAGTTTCCGGTTTTGAATAGTTTTTCGTGGAGAGGGTTAACACTTGCGCTTGTTAACTAATCCTATTGTTTTTATTCATTATTTTCATGAAAATGACAAACAGTGATGCGGTAGCCCAGAGGACTGGGCTACTTTTAAAGGATACTAGGACTCTAGCTACGTGATTATTGCTCTTCACCGACGCGTTGAGGGGCGAGGTGAATAGTCTGAGTAGGGAAAGCAATGTCTGCTTCATGCTGCTGGATGATTTGGTAAATCTGCAGTAGTACGTCCTGCTTCACTTCGTGATAGCGAATCCAGTTCACTGTCTTAGTAAACGTGTACACCATGAGCGTCAGTGACGAAGGTGCAAAGCCGTTAAAATTAACGATCAATGTCTGCTTGGCATCGATATCTGGGTGGCTTTGTAGCATCTGCTTGATTTCCTCGGCAATGACTTCAACTTTCGCACCATCTTGATAGCGGATGCCGATATTTTCATAGATGCGTCGATTTAGCATTCGAGAAGGGTTTTCAACCACAATACTACTGAACACCGAGTTAGGCACATAGAGCGGCCTTTTATCGAAGGTGCGAATAATGGTCATTCTCCAGCCGATGCGCTCGACGGTGCCTTCTATTTGTCGATCTGGAGATCGAACCCAGTCGCCAACTTTGAACGGGCGGTCAAAGTAAATCATCATTCCACCAAAGAAGTTGGAGAGTAGATCTTTGGCAGCAAAACCAACGACAAGACCGCCCACACCTCCAAATGTAAGCAGGCCTGAAAGGCTAAGTCCAAACGCTTGCATTACCGTCAAGGCACCGATGACGATAAAGAATAGGCGGGCAACTTTGGCCATGGCTTGAACCGTGGTTTCGTCACGTTGGTTTTGCTTCAGCACATACTCTTCGATGTTGTTGATAAGGCGCATAGTGATCCAGACGAAAATTCCAATGACCAAAAGCAACTTTAAGGTACTGAGCCAATTGAGTTTTGAATCCGTCACATCTTCGAGTAAGTAACCGATAGATAAGGTGGCTGGCCAACACCAAATCAAGGCGCTAACAGGGGTTTTGAGTGCTTCTAAGGTGAGGTCGTCCCACTGAAAACTCGTTTTGCTGACTAAGATTTCAAGGCGACTATAAACAATGCGCCAGATTACCCAAGCGATGAAGCTAGCGAGCGTAATAAGTAACACATTGTTATCCCACGCTTGCAGCATGTTTTTGATAGGTTGTGGAAGGCTAGAGATATACTCATTCATTGTGCGGTTCTATTACAAGTTAAGTTACCTTGAGTATAAGTGATTGACTATACACACACTAGAGGGTTTAACGGTGTAGCCTCAATAGGTATTACTTTTCACTGAAATGGTCAGAGAGAGCAGCACGGCGGTTTTTAGCTGCACCCCCACCTTCCATGTCTATCGTGCCCTCATAGCCTGCTTTAATGAAACGTTGTGTAGGGCTGTTAGGCACTAAGCGTTTGAGTTGAGGAGATTTAAATGTGCCAGCTAACTGGTATACGGAGTTACCACGTCCCGTTTGGACAGTAATACGTTTGCCATCAAATTCAAACTGTGTCGCTACTAGCCTGTTATTTCGATACACCCCTTTTTCATTTAGGGTTAAAACTTCGGTCTTGTACTTGGGGGCGCCAATTTCTATCCATTTACCGTAAACATGCTTAGGGTGGGTGTAGTCTTGATAGCTGAAATAGAGCAGTGAGCTGAAACAGATAGCCAGTAACATGAAGATGAAGACGAATATCAATTTAATTTTGCTTTGTTTGATCATAGTGGTTGATTGTTTTCGTCTCAAATGTGCGAATACTGCGGAGCTCTAGCTTGAAGTAGAACAGTACTGAGAGCAATAAATGCACAGTAAATTTTGAACCTAAGCCCAATTTCCGTGAAGTTTTGGTATGTTACTCATTCAATTCTAGGCTGGTTAGTGCGCAATAACGAATTGGTACGAATAGATTGTGAAGCAACTACTCCATGGTGAGATAAATTGGCTTGCTTGTGGTAATTAGTTGTTTGGTTCAGTTCTAGCGGAAATACTTAGACTACTAAATTAAGTCTAAGATTGAGGAGCAAAAAGATTCTTATTGCTGAAATAGACAAATTTCGATACAACAACATCTTCATAGGGATAGACCCGAGTTCAAGGAGAGAGTAATGATTAAGGTAAACAGCTATTTTGAAGGCCAAGTTCAGTCATTAGGTTTCACACAAGATGATGGTGATTCTAGTGTTGGCGTTATGGCTGCAGGTGAATACACGTTTGGTACCGCAGCACCTGAGCGCATGACAGTGATTAAAGGTGCACTTACCGTGAAGAAGGCTGGTGAACAAGAATGGGTAACTTATAATGCAGGCGAGCACTTTGATGTAGCGGGTGATTCATCCTTTGATTTACAGGTTAAACAGTCAACGGCTTACCTTTGTGAGTATTTAAGTTAATAATCACCTGATAGAGTATGAGTAACCACGCAATAGCGTGGTTTTTTTGTTTTGATACGGGCCGTAGCTTAGTTAGCCCGTTTTTTGCATAGTAAGATAAAAAGGTTTTGATACAGGATTCGTTTTTATCGAAGTTATCCCCAGTTATTATCAGAAATCTTATTGTTAGAATTGACTATACTAAGTTAGAGGCGGTCAAAAGAGAGGAGGTGCCTATGGCTGTTGTTCCAAAACACACTGACTCCCATAGTCGGTATGACCCAAAACAGGATCTCACCGCAGATCAATTGCATCGCTTTGGTAAAACTGCGCAAAAGGCACATGAGCGGCGTAAAGAGGAAAACGAAAGGCGCACTGTTACCAGTGTAGCAAGGGCTGCAAGAGAAGCGGCCTTGAGACCTGTGATTCCGCCTAAACGAGAAAAACCTAACACTGTTCGTTATGTGGCATGGCTAATTGTATTCATGGCCTGTTCGCTCTGGCTAATGTACATGAGCGGTTAGCCTTGCTTGATGGAAGTGACGCTCGCTAACTTGGCGGTCTTTTCCTTCGCCTGAGTTTGGTTCTGTTCCTGTGGGCGATAGAAGTGGAACCGATTCTTACCACCATGTTTGGCTGCATACATGGCTTTGTCTGCGCAACGAGTCAATTCTGCTAATGTGTTCGCATCGTCGGGGTATATTGCAACTCCAGCACTGATAGTGAGTTGTTCTATTTTTTCCGACGCTTGATAGGTATGCGTAAATAAGTTGCATATTCTGTCTAAAATGCCTTCCAGATCTCGTTTTGATTTCACATCATAAAGCAGTAAAACAAACTCATCTCCCGCAAACCGTGCGATGGAGTAGTCGTATTTCTCGGTGCGGCGGTCTTTTTGTCGGATGTTGTTTTTCAGTCTCTGAGCGAAGTGCTGCAGTACTTTATCGCCGACATCGTGCCCATGGGTATCATTGATCAGTTTAAAATTATCGATGTCTAAAAACACCATAGCGGTAATGTTTGAGCTGTCTTGTTTCTCTTTTAACTTTTCGCTAGCCCAGTTTTCAAAACTACGTCGATTGGCAAGCCCAGTCAGGTGGTCTAGGTAGGCAAGATCTTCAATGCCCTCCTTATAAAGAGATTGCACATAACCCATCACCTTGGAGTGTTGGTAAGAGGAGGCATTGCACAGTATGTATAAGGCAAGAAGGCTAAACAAAAAAATACCATGTGGCCCGTTGGCGGTATAAGAGAGTACGTCAGAAAACAGTACGGCGAACATTACAATCGCAATGAAAAGGGTGCTAACCAATGCACCGCTTTTAAACTCATTGGCAAACACAATAATCGCGAGTATCGGGTATAACCAAAGTAGTCGGTCACCCACACTCTGACCGTAGAAAAGCAGCAAAACACCGAAACACAGCAATATACCGCTTAATATTAAGCCGCTGAACTTTGGGTTTGCGTTACTGTTAATGTAGAAAAGGTTTGCGGTAAGGATGATGGAAAACGCTAAATTAATCGAGGCGAGGAAATAGTTTTGTTCGATGAAGCGAACGAGACAAAACGTCACCATGATTGCCACACAAATAGCAGAATAGAGCAGAACATTTTTGCGTTTTTTAGACGCGTTAATGTCCGCCATTTCTTCAATCTGTTGCCCTGCTAAACGTGGCATACAACCCCTTTTCACTATAAACAAAATTCCTCAATGAAAGTTTAGATGAGATTCAGCTGCTTGAAGCGGCCTTCAACTTCTGGAAAAAGGCCGGAGGGGTAATGGAAACGAGATATCTAACGTGATAAATGCTAGTCGCGCAATGCATTGATTTTTTGACGGTTAGGTAACTTACTGTCTTATTGAACGATATATTAGGA
>NZ_JATABG010000069.1:0-12141 GCF_036533755.1 Vibrio sp. M260118
CTGTTGGTCAAGCAGAGTCGCGACATCTTGGTGATGGACTCCTCCAACGACAAAAGAGATGACGGATGATTGTGGCTGAAAGCCCAAGACCTGCACGTCTTCAAGCTTACTCAATTTTTGGTAGGCACTCTCTGTCAACTGATGTAGGTGCTGTTCTACTGCGCTTTGATTTAATGATCGGTACCAATTGATCGCAGTGGCTAGTGCTATCGCGCCAGCGACATTTGGCGTCCCTGCTTCAAATTTACCCGGTACTTGAGTAAAGGTAGTACCCTCAAAAGAGACCCTCTCGACCATCTTTCCTCCACCATGCCACGGCGGCATTACCTCTAGCAGAGATTGTTTGCCATAAAGTACGCCGATCCCAGCAGGAGCAAACAGCTTGTGCCCTGAGAACACATAAAAATCCGCCCCCATTGTTTGTACGTCGACCTGCTCATGAACCACGCCCTGAGCACCATCAACGACGACCACAGCACCGTGTTGGTGAGCAAGCTGTATTACTTGTTCAATGGGCTGTCTTGTTCCAGTTACATTGGTGATGTGGGCAAGTGCGACAATCTTTGTTTTATCGCTGAGCCTGTTTTTGAATTCAGCAAGGTCAAATTGACAGTCGGCGGTCATAGGAACTTTGATTACCTTCGCGCCAGTCTGCTCTGCAACGATCTGCCACGGTACAATATTGGCATGATGCTCCATCTCTCCTACCAGTATTTCGTCTTCTGGTTGCAAATTGGAGCGAGCGTAGGTTTGAGCAATGAGGTTTAACGCCTCTGTGGCACCACGTGTCCAGATAATTTCTCTGCTTGATGATGCACCGATGAACTGGGTGACTGTCTCACGTGCAGCCTCAAATTCACTGGTCGCTTTGGCGGTTAAACTATGGCTACCACGGTGGACATTGGCGTTTTGTTGGCTGTAGTAATCAGAAATAGTATCAATGACGCACTGTGGTTTCTGGCTTGTCGCAGCACTATCAAGATAGACGAGTCTCTGTTCATTGACTTGCTGATTTAAAGCCGGAAACTGCGCTGCGATCTCAAGGGCGTTAAACATTACTCATCACCTAGTTTGTGATACTGCAGAGTTGGGATTGTGACCATAGGTTCGGCAACTGTCCAAGCGTGAGCTTTACCCGACAGCAGGATAATAATCTCCATTGCGAACTCAAGCGCAGTACCTGGGCCTTGGCTAGTGAGTAGGTTGCTGTTGATGTCGTAGGTGACACGTTTGACGCGCCAGTTCTGTTTTGGAATATAACTTTCAAAGCTTGGGTGACAAGTCATTAGCGCGTCAGGATAAAAACCATGGTGGGCCAAAACTAGCGCTGGAGCCGCGCAAATTGCGGCAACAAGTTTACCTTCGTACATCTGCTGCCGTATGATCTCGACCAATACAGTGCTGTCACGGAATATTTCTGAGCCCCCAACACCTCCAGGTAGGATAACCGCATCAAACTCATCATCAGCGACATCGACTAATTTGCAGTCAGCAGTTAGGGTTACGCCGCGAGACGCCTTCATCGTTAACTTGCCATCAAAGTCAGCACTGGCAACGACGACCTCATAGCCGGCACGAACCATCATATCGATAATGGTAATAGCTTCCATTTCTTCGCTACCAGGAGCGATAGGGACGAGTACTTTTTTAGTCATTATGAGTTCCAACTTTGTTCGATCTGTTTGATAGCTTGATAGAGTTCATGGTTGTTCGCAGCCGAGATACCATGGTGCTCAGCGCGCTTTAGCAGGTAGCCTGTAATAAAGTCTATCTCGCTTGGTCGCTGATGGAAAATATCTTGCTGCATCGATGAGTGATTTTCAGCGGTGGATTCTATCACTCTATTGACGGTAGTTAAGAGTTCAGCATACTCAATTGGCACCGCTTCGGCGCGAAGAATCGCACACACCTCGTCAAGCAGAGAAGCGATGGTCTTTTGGTGAGTCCCTTCGGTTAACTTGCCATTGTTAACTTGGTGAATCGCCGTAAGTGGGTTTATCGCACAGTTAATGGCCAGTTTGATCCATAGTGCGTGCTCAATATTCTCATTCCACTGGGCACTTGGTTGAGCATGCTCGAAAACTGGCGCAAGAAAGTCACACTTTTTACCTTGCTCGTTATAGCCACCGAGTTGAGTTTGTCCCAAGCCAGTATGGAGAACTTGCTGTTTGTTCGGCTTATAAGCCCCATGAGTGGTTGTTGAGAGTACAATTGGATTATTGGGCAGAAGGTTGGCAATGGTGTCAGCCGTGCCCATGCCATTGTGCATCAGGGCGATCACCGCATCTTGGCTTATATGGGGGAGCAATGGAGTGATGGCTTGTTTTACTTGCCATGCTTTGACTGTGACTAGAATTAAATCTGCTTGCTGCGTAGCAGCGACATCTTGGTTGAGAAAAACGTGCGGCGCTTGATGCTCAAACTGCAATGTAATCTCTGGGTCTCTAGAGGTGGACCAGACGGAGACATGATGTCCTGCGTGTTTGAATTTGTGTGCCCATAAAGAGCCAATAGCCCCTGGACCTAGGATAAGAATGTTCACTGAGCACTCGCTAATAGATAACTTTGCGTCAAGGATAATATCAGTGAAATGGAAATCAATAAAAATGGCACCCTAAGGTGCCATTTCGAATGTTTTCACTTGCGAGTTCGATTAGAACTTGTAAGTTACCGCGATGTAGTGCGCGAAACCAGTTGAGTCAGTTTTACCTATCACGTTGTCATTGTCATCTAGGACATCATTACCATCTTTGATGCCGTATACATCGTAAAACGCTTTAAGTCCGTAACCAACCGCGAAGCGGTCTGAGTGCCAGTAGATACCGTTGTACATTACACCGCCGTTACTCGCTGTTGCGTACTCGTCTTTCATACCAAATTGGTAATCTAGGTAACCTTGGTATGAGATAAATGAACCGTTTTCAAAGAAGTAGAAAGGTTTGAACCAGTTAGGGGCTGTTGATCTTTGCTGTTCGTTTTATATTCAGCAATACATCGGTAGCCACATTAGCATAAATGCCAGCGATACCATACTGGCATAGTTCCTTTTTAACTTGTCATATCGGCTTGAAATTGCTCGATAATGTTTGATTCTAGCAAAAGCATTTTCAACTAAATGACGATACTTATATAGACACCAATCCATACTTTCCTTGTCTATATCTTGCCCATAATTGCGTTTAGCTATGACGGTGCTTCCACCTTTTAATTGGACGAAACTTCGGAAGGGGCCACTATCATAACCTTTATCACACACAATCGTATTCACTTCATCTAACTGTTCTACAAGGCTTTCGGCATGAACAATATCGTGTCGTTGACCTTCTGAAAGGTCAAAGCAGATAGGTAATCCACCACTGTCTACAGCTAAGTGGATCTTAGTTGAGTTACCGCCACGACTCTTTCCAATACACTCGCTATCTGGTGTCGCTGCGCCAGAGCTATGCTGATGAGCACGGACAATTGAACCGTCTAGAAATACCCATTCAAAATCAGCCATGCTAGATAACCTTTTGAAAAGTAGATTTAAAATTCCTTTTCGAGACCAAAGGTTAAAGCGTCTATAAACGGTACTCCACTCACCGAACTCAGAAGGTAAGTCTCTCCATGGTACGCCAGTTCTTAATCGAAACAGTATTCCTTCGAAAGTCATTCGATGTTCTGGTTTATTATAAATTCGACCAGTGCTCTTCATAACTTGAAGTAGCTTTTCCCATCGTTTATCAGTTAGCATTGTCCTTGGCATGGTGAGCTCAGTTGTGATTTGTTTTTGGCGAAATGATTATAACCTTCACCATGCCGTTCAAAAATCATCACGAAAGATCAACACGCCCTAGTAGATAGTTGGAAACCGTTCCAGTCTTTTTTACCATTGTCGTAAGTACTGTATAGGTTTAGGCCCATTTTTCCTAACCATGGTGCATTGATATCAGAACCTAGACCGATTTTGTATTGGCCTTCTGATGAACCACCGTTAAGGATCAGCTCAGACGCTACGTAAACTTCTTGAACAGGACCGAAAGATAGATCTTTACCAGTCAGGGCGTCTAGAGACATACGCGGTGCAACTTTCATGAACAGTTTATCTGAACCAGATTTGTCGCTGCTTGAATCACCTGTAATGTTGAAGTAATCGATGTAACCGTATAGGTCGAACATACCTGAGCGTCCACCAAATTCCATCTCTAGGTAATCGTGAGTGGAATCATCTGGGAAACCAGGTTTTTCATTGAATGCACCCATTAGGTTGAACTGCATCCATTTGTAGTCGTTTTTGTTGATGTCGCCGTCAGAGTAATCGGCAGCCATTGCAGGAGCAGACAGCGCTGCAACAACACCTAGAGTTAAAAGTGATTTACGCATAGTGGGAACTCTCTATGTTTTGTTAAGTTCGATATCCAATAGATATTTGTTTAGTTGCACAATGTGGCCTGTGCTTTGTTGAGGAGCATAATATCGACAAAAATCTCAAAAGCCATGTGCAACTGATGTAAAAAAACATAAAACTAGTGACCCGTATCTCATTAATGGACTTATTTTCTCAATGTAACGGAACTTTCATTCCGTTGCATAAAAAATGTTTGAGGTATCGTTTACGCAAACGTTGGCTATAAATTATATGTTTATCAAGTAATCAACGGATTTGGTGAATGATCGGTTTGTGGCGCAGTAACGTAACAAACAGGAAAACAGCTGAGGTTACGTTTATGACTGAATTGATGCTTTTTCCATTAAGCTCTTTAGTGCTCCCCGAAGGGAAAGTGCGTTTAAGGATTTTTGAACCACGTTACAAGCGACTTATCTCCCAAGCGATGAGAGCGGATGGTACGTTTGGTATCTGTCTGTTTGAAAAGAGTAACGCAATAAATGCAAGTGAGCTTTCGAGCGTTGGCACCTTGGTAAAGATCTACGATTTTGAGCAGTTAGATGATGGACTGCTCGGCGTATCGGTGGTCGGCTTGAAAAAGTTCGCAATCAAGCAAGTTCGTGTCGAGTACGACGGCTTACGCTATTCTAAAGTGGACTGGCTGCCGAATTGGCACGTCACTGAGCTTGATGCTGATTCAGAGCAACTTAGCCACTATCTAAATCGTGTCTATCACCAGTTTCCGGATATCGGTGATCTGTATGATCAAAAATTCTTTGATGATGCAAGTTGGGTGAGCCAGCGGTGGTTGGAAATTCTTCCGCTGACCAACTCGGTGTTTGACGGTTTAGCTAAGCAGCCTGATTGTATTGGTACGCTGGACTATCTTAAGTCAGCGTTAGCGAGTGACATTATTCAGTGATCTCTTTTGCTTGATTTACGTAATTAAGAGTTAAAGGGCTTTATTAAGGATATCGAACATGGCCAACCTAGATACCCAAGCTTTTACTAAAAATGACTGGGCGTCGTGTATGGAAAAAGTGAAACAGAAAGATAAGCAAGCATTTGCGCAAGTGTTTTCGCACTTCTCACCGCGTTTAAAACAGTTCGCTTACCGCCATATGGGTAACGAGCAGGTTGCCCTAGAGATTGTCCAAGAGGCTATGTCTACGGTTTGGCAAAAAAGCGCGCTGTTTAATAGCGATAAAAGCTCTCTGTCCACTTGGATTTATACGATTGCGCGTAATCTCTGTTTTGACACGTTACGCAAGCAAAAAGGCCGCGAGGCGCATATTCATTCGGAAGATATTTGGCCAAACGATTATTGTCCGCCAGACATGGTGGAGCATTACTCTCCGGAGACAGAGCGACTTAAACAGCAGGTGATTAAGTATTTAGACATTTTGCCTGAAGCCCAGAAAAAGGTCGTCAAAGCAGTTTATTTGGAAGAGTTACCGCATCAACAAGTGGCTGACATGTTTGATATCCCCCTTGGTACGGTCAAGTCCAGACTTCGTTTAGCAGTAGAAAAACTTCGTGATTCAATAGAGGCAGATTAGTATGAGTTACCATCCACAAACATCGACGTTAAAAGCGTACGCTGAAGGCATGCTTGATGATGTGAGTGCGTTTGCCATTGCCACTCATATAGAAACTTGTCCGGAATGTCAGCGTCAAATTCAGTACTTCGAAGCTCAATTTGGTGAGCAACTAAGTAGCGAACCTATCGACAGCAACCAGGGCCTAGATGCCATGTTTGAACAGATTGTCAGCTTAGAGCAGAACAGTGATCCATTACGTCCACCACGTCTTCCGACTTTTATTGAGGTGAATGGAAAGAGTTTCCGTCTTCCTCTCTCTCTTTCACGTTTTCGTGACAGTATCGGCGAGTGGAAGAGTTACGGTGGCAAGGTTTACAGCGCCTCGGTAGATATTTCCCAACAGGCGAAAGTCAACCTGATGTATATCGCTGAAGATGTCACAATACCTCAGCACACTCACAAAGGTTTAGAGTCGACGCTAGTTCTGCATGGCGGTTTCAGTGACGAAGATGGTCACTACGGTGTAGGGGATTACCTAGTCAAGGATGGCACAGTCAAACACAGTCCATTTACCCGCAAAGGCGAAGACTGCTTGTGCCTTACGGTTTTAACTGAGCCTATGCTGTTTACCCAAGGCGTTGCTCGAGTGTTCAACATGTTTGGCAAGGGAATGTACCCTTAATCCACGTTGACTACTTGCGTGAAAAGGGCTTGGTTTTGCAACCAAGCCCTTTTTAATTAGGTGCTTTCTGTACTGTGCTGCTGTGACTCTTGCCTATCTCGCTCTTTAGCCTTCTCTAGCATATTGGCAAAATAGTGCCTTAGTGAGTAGAGCATAATTAAGCTAGGAATAACCATTAGTGCAGTCAAGATAAAGAAGGTTGACCAGTCGTTGAGGTAGTCAACAAGCTCACCGGAGAACGATGCCAAGGTTGTGCGACCAAAGTTACCTAGCGAGGCCAATAGTGCATATTGGGTTGCCGAGAAGGCTTGCCCGGTCACTACAGTTAAGAAGGAGACAAAAGCGACGGTGGAGAATGCCGAGGTAAAGTTATCTACTACCAGTGTCGCCAAGAATAGCTGCTCATTAGGGCCAACTTTAGCAATCCAAGCAAACATCAAGTTACTCGATGCCATGGCAATACCGCCGATCATTAGGCCGCGGACAATACCAAATTTCACGTTGACCATACTGCCTAGTAGGGTAAAGAGTATGGTAAGTCCCCAACCGATCAACTTAGAGTAGTAGCCTATCTGTTCGTTGCTGAAACCGATCTCTTTATAGAAGGTGATCGACATTCGGCCAAGGAAAGCCTCCCCAATCTTAAATAGGAATACGAACAGTAGTAGCGTTAAGGCAACTCTGAAACCATTACGTTTGAAGAAATCTAAGAAGGGTTCAACGACAGTAACGGTTAACCAAGCGACTGCGCGATTGCCTACCACTTTGCTGTGCCTTTGCTCTGCTGCTGCTTGTAAGGCGTCGCGTTGCGTCTTCGGTTCACCGACTAAGATAGTAAACAGCATGAGTAACCCAACGATAGCAGCCATACCGTAGTAGACACCATTCCAGCCAATGGAGTCCGCGTTAATGAAGGCTAGATAGCCGGGAACAGAGTATCCTGTCCACCATCCCATCACGGCCATGGCAGAGGCTTGAGGCAGTTTTGAAGGCTCAGACTTAGGGAAAGTGTCAATACGGTACGCATCAATCGCGATATCTTGTGTTGCTGATGAAATGGCGATGCCTAGGGCTAACAATGAAGTTAGCATCAAGTTTTTCGATGGATCAACACCGGCAATAAACAGGGTACAAACCAATACGACGGACTGGCAAAGGAAGATCCAACTTCGACGCTGTCCAAGCATGCCATGTAGTACTGGTAGACGAACACGGTCGACTAAAGGGGCCCACAAGAAATTGATCGCGTAGACGGCAAAAACACTGCCAAAGTAACCAATGGCAGCGCGGGTCAATCCTGCGTCTTTTAACCACCCTGACATATTCGAACCAATTAAGACCCAAGGGAAGCCGCTTGAACAGCCAAGCATAAACACCCACATCAGGCGTTTGTCCATATAACTGCGGATGGTTTCTCGCCAAGACATAGATGGTGAGTCTGAGGACATACACTATTCCTTGTTTAGAGTTCCGGAATGCAAGAAGAAAGGCTCCAACATATGGTGGAGCCTATATAGATTATTTTAGAAGAGTCGCTTTAGTAATAATAATGGATTCGACTGGTACATCACGGTATCGGCCAACCGAGTGAGTTCGCTTTGTCCCCATTTGTTGGATGACTTCAAACCCTTGTGTCACTTTACCAAATACCGTGTAGCCCGGTGGGCGTTGGTCATAGTCGAGAAAGTTGTTGTCGACAAAGTTGATAAAGAACTGACGCGTTGCGGAATCCGGGTTATTGGTTCGAGCCATGGCAATGGTTGCTGTGTCATTCTTTAAGCCATTCGAAGCTTCATTCTTAACTGGAGGGTAAGTCGCTAATGGCTTCATATCTTTATCGAAGCCTCCCCCTTGTGCCATAAAGTTGGGTATTACGCGGTGGAACTGGGAACCTATATAACTGCCGTCCTCAACGTATTTAAGAAAGTTTGCCACGGTAATTGGCGCGCGATCTTGATTCAGTTCGACGGTAAATGAGCCTAGAGTGGTTTCAAACTCGACCTTAGGCCCTGCGAACACAAGACTGCTTACCAATGCTAATGAGGCAATTGCCAACTTCCACATTAGAATCGCTCCTGCATGTAGTTTTGAAGCTCGCGATCGCTAGCGACTTCTTGTAAAACGAGGTTGATCACATCGTTTAGTACCGTTTCGATCTCTTCGTTAGAAGCGCTTAACGCTCCTGAACGTTTTGCCGTACCAGTGTATGTCTTAACCAGTTTACCTTGTGGAGTCTCGGCCGTGACTTCTAACACGACTTTACCATCCATTTGGTTTTCCATAATGGTGTGTTTAACCGTAACCAGAGCTTCTTGGACTTCTACTACAACCGAGTTTTCGCTGCTTACTGTGGTACGAAAACCTTGTGATTTGAACTGTTCAAGCAAAGCGTTTTCAATTGAGATACGCACATTTTGCTTAGAGTGGATAGGCTCGATGTTAGAACGGCCACTATCAACTAAAGCCACATATTGCGCAGAACGCATGTCTTTACTGGTTAGCGTGAAAGTCGCGCCTTGAACGATATCGCTGTTGCTCAATACTGCTTTAGGCATGAAGTTGATTTGCTCTTGCTGCGGTGCGCTACACGCAGTAAGTACTACCATTGACGCGGCTAGAACCAGTTTTCTCATTGTTAATTCCTTTCTTATTGACTCTGCGAGCCTACTGAAACGTATAGACAGATAATAGTGGACTATTTAGTCGCTTGTAAAATAACAAATTTCTTATTGGATGCGACAATTTTTACATTTGGCTTGCCAAACAGTCTAGATAACTTTCCATCGTAGCCGAGGTGACGGTTACCGATAACTAATAATTGCCCGCCAACACTAAGAATTTGCTTTGCATCACAGAACATCTGCCAAGCAATATGATCTGTAATCGCCTGTTGCTGGTGGAAAGGGGGGTTACACATGACCAAATCCACATCCTTGGCCGGCATTCCATCGAGACAGTTGTTGGCAATACACTCGATATCTCGCTCACTTCCTAAATTAGACATTAGGTTTTGTCGTGTAGATGCTACTGCCATAAAACTCTCATCGACGCAGGTAAGTTTTATTTGCGGATTGAGTTGGCCCATTTTGACTGACAACACGCCGTTACCACAGCCGAGGTCGAGTACATGTTTCAGTTGTTCATTCTTTGGCAGGTGTTCAAGCATAAAGCGCGCACCAAGATCTAAGCTTTCACCTGAGTAAACATTCGGTAGGTTATTTAACTCAATATTGGTGTTATCGACTAACCAGCGGGTATTGGGTGAAACATCGCTAGGGGCGTTACAGTTGGCATGACTAAACACCAGACGATGTTTTTTCCATGCTAAAGACGTTTTAGTTTCGCCAAGATACTTTTCAAACAGCTTAAGAGTAGAGGTGTGGATCTCTTTGGCTTTATTGACCGCAATGACGGGAACGTTTTCAGGCAGAGCAGCTCGGAGACGGCTGAGTAGCCAAGTTAGATGTCGATTACTTTTCGGTAGCTGAAACAGGACCATATCGACTTGGCTCGGTAGGTCATCCATAGTGGTTAAGTATTGGATGGTCGGGCAGTGATTAAGCGCGAGGTTAGCTTTTGTTCCTTGGTGAGATATGAACGAGTCGCTCATCATAGTGATTTGGTGATTGGCACTAAACCAGCAACTCAACGCGCCAAAGTTATCATTGATGATTAAGATATTTTGATTTGGAGATAGCCCCATCTCTTCAACATGGTTAATCAGGTACTCGTCTCCAGCATCCCAAGCTTGAAGAGTCTCTTGGTTTCGTTTGGGATACCTGAATAGTGAGAGGGTGCGCTCATGCAGAGTCAGGTCGGTTTTCATCATCAGTGTATTTGTGGGTCATTAATCGCTAAATTGTCGCAAAAGCTGAAGATAGAAGATACTAAAACCTTTAGCTTTATTAGAATGAGGATTATTATCTACTTTTATACATTATTCATATTTGATGGTGGAAACAGATGGTCCAAGAAATCATTGAAAGCAAACTTAAGCAAGCTTTCGAACCTGATTACCTTAGTGTGGTTAACGAAAGCTATATGCATAATGTGCCCTCTGGGTCTGAAAGCCATTTTAAGGTGGTGGTTGTGAGTGACAAGTTTGCTGGTGGACGTTTGATTTCACGCCATCGACAGGTTAACCAAGTCTTAGCAGACGAGTTGGCGAATCATATTCACGCTTTATCGATGCATACCTACACCATAAATGAGTGGAAGGAACAGAATCAGCTCGCCCCTGACAGTCCAATGTGTCTTGGTGGCTCAAAATGAATCATTAAAGGGTAGCTTAGGCTGCCCTTTTTAGTCGTACAACAATTTAAACATTAACAAGATAGAAACATATTAACTCAATGGTTGGTTTTAAAACAGAATGTTTCATGATGTGAATAAATCATAATTAGTGGAATAAGAAAGCCGATTTATGTTTGTGCGTTGGCTCAAAATTATGACTATTCTTTCGCCTGTTAAAGCCTATTCCTACGAAATATCTTGGTTTATCGTAGCTTTCATCATGGCATCAACTTCCAAAAAGATGATAGACTGTGGCACCTGACAAATCTGTCTACATTTCTGTGGATGATTTTTTAATGGAATGTTGCGATTTTGGTGTTTAAAACATCACCAAAACCGGACACTAGTGTCGTGTCTAAAAGTTACGCAAACAAAGAATCTTTTTCCCGATAAAAAAGTAGTGCAAGTGCGTATGATTACAATAAAGAAGGGTTTGGACCTTCCTGTCGCAGGAACTCCTACCCAGGTGATTAATGATGGTAAAACCATCAAGAAAGTCGCCTTGCTTGGCGAAGAGTACGTCGGCATGCGTCCTACTATGCATGTCCGCGTAGGCGATGAAGTAAAGAAAGCTCAAGTTCTTTTCGAAGATAAGAAGAATCCGGGTGTGAAATTTACTTCACCTGCCGCTGGTAAAGTGATCGAAGTTAACCGTGGTGCTAAGCGTGTGCTTCAATCAGTAGTGATTGAAGTGTCAGGCGAGGAGCAGGTAACGTTCGATAAGTTTGAAGCCGATAAACTAGCAGGCTTAGACCGTGAAGCGGTTAAAGCTCAGCTGGTTGACTCTGGTCTTTGGACGGCTTTACGTACTCGTCCGTTCAGCAAGGTCCCAGCAATCGATTCTTCTACTAAGGCTATCTTCGTAACTGCTATGGATACTAATCCACTAGCGGCTCAGCCTGAGTTGATCATCAATGAACAGCAAGAAGCGTTTGTTGCCGGTTTAGATTTACTTTCAACTCTGACTGATGGCAAGGTTTACGTTTGTAAATCTGGTTCAAGTCTTCCTCGTTCTTCTCAGTCTAATGTCGAAGAGCATGTATTTGATGGCCCTCACCCAGCAGGTCTTGCTGGCACCCACATGCATTTTCTATATCCAGTAAATGCAGAAACAGTGGCGTGGAGTATCAACTATCAAGACGTGATTGCGTTTGGTAAGTTGTTCCTAACTGGTGAACTATACACAGACCGTGTTATCTCTTTAGCAGGTCCAGTGGTAACTAACCCTCGTCTGGTGCGTACAACTCTTGGTGCTAGCC
>NZ_JATABG010000070.1:0-12002 GCF_036533755.1 Vibrio sp. M260118
TAAACTTTATTATTCCTCGTGCAATGCCGGGTGACCCAGTCACCATGATGTTTGCCAACGCTTCGGTACAGGTAACACCGGAACGTATCGCTGCAATGAAAGAACTGTTGGGTTTCGTCGATGGCGGCCTATTCGTTCAATACATTGCCTACATGAAAAATGTACTGAGCTGGGAGCTAGGTACGTCAATTCAGTTTTACCCTTTGTCGGTTAACAAGCTGCTCGGTGGTGCCTTCGGTTGGTCACTATTCCTAGCAGGTACAGCGGTTATGCTGTCATTCTCACTAGGCTCTATCCTGGGTATCTTCGCCGCATGGAAACGTGGTAGTAAATACGATGCGTTTATCACCCCAGGCATGCTGATTGTTCAGGCTGTTCCTCAAGTTGTAATTGCAATGCTAGCGCTATTTATCTTCGCAATTGGCTTGAAATGGTTCCCAACCGGTTACGCTTACACAGCAGGTACGGTGCCAGATTGGACAAGTTGGGCATTTATTAAAGATGTTGCCTACCACGCCGTTCTTCCTTTGTTCTGTGCATCTATCGTTCAGATCGGTGGCTTCTTGGTCAACATGCGTAACAACATGATCAACCTTCTTGCTGAAGACTACATCACGATGGCGAAAGGTAAGGGCCTCAGCGAAAACCGCGTTGTTTTCAACTACGCAGCACGAAACGCGCTTCTACCAAGTGTGACTGCACTTTCTATGTCACTAGGTATGGCAATCGGTGGTCAGCTTATCGTTGAAATCATCTTCAACTACCCAGGTCTTGGTACGGTTCTTCTAAACGCGATTCATGCTCGTGACTATCAGGTTCTTCAAGGCCAATTGATCATTATGACACTGTTCATGCTGTCATTTAACTTAATTGCAGATATGGCTTATGTCGTTCTAGACCCTCGCCTGCGCAAGGGAGGTAAATAATTATGAAACAACTATTTCAGTTAATTTTAGGCAATGCCTACGCTCGTATCGGTCTAATAATTGTTTCTCTTTTCTTATTCATGGCCATTTTTGCGCCATTGCTTTCAAAGCATGCTCCGGATAAGAGAACAGGTAACCCACATGAATACCCAGGCTTTGTCGTTAAATCAGCCCAAGCAAGCCCTGATGGTTGGGTCGCGCAAAACCTAGCAACTGACCGTCGTACAATGATCATGTCTAAAAAAGCGGACCACGTTCTAGGTACTAGCCGTATGGGTCGTGATATTTGGTCGCAACTTGTTCACGGTGCACGTATCTCTCTGGGTGTCGGTTTTGGCGCAGGTATTACTGTTTGTTTCCTAGCTACGGTTATCGGTATTTCAGCCGGTTACTTTGGTGGTCGCGTTGATGACATACTCACTGCAGCGATGAACATCATGCTGGTTATTCCTCAGTACCCACTGCTATTTGTATTAGCCGCATTTATAGGTGAGGCAGGGCCACTGACCATTGCCATCATTATCGGTTGTACCTCCTGGGCGTGGGGGGCGAGGGTAATCCGTTCACAGACTCTAGCCCTGCGTGAAAAAGAGTTTGTTAAAGCAGCAGAAGTTCTGGGAGAGTCGTCTATCCGCATCATCTTTGTGGAAATTCTGCCAAACCTAATCCCAATTGTCGGCGCAAGCTTCATCGGCTCTGTAATGTACGCGATTGGTATGGAATCCATTATCTCATTCTTAGGTCTTGGTGACCCAAGTACTATCAGTTGGGGCATCATGCTTTATAACGTACAAACATCATCTGCGATGCTAATCGGCGCTTGGTGGGAAGTACTGGCTCCTTGTTTAGCACTAACAGTATTGGTGACAGGCTTAGCTCTGCTTAACTTCGCAGTTGATGAAATTGCTAACCCGCAACTTCGTTCACACAAAGGTATGAAGCGTTGGAAGAAACTTGCTGAGCAAGACAAGAAAGAACGTACGCCAGACCTACCACCTCAAAATGCACTTTGGAGCGGAGATAAATAATTATGACTGCACCACTTATTTCTATCCGCAATCTTTGCGTAGATTACATTACAGATGCTGGCGATGTTCGCGCTTGTAACAATGTCAGCTTTGATATCGCCCCAGGCGAAGTATTCGGCCTAGCTGGTGAATCCGGTTGTGGTAAATCAACCGTTGCCTTCTCGCTGATGCGTCTACATAAGCCGCCCGCGTTTATCACCGGTGGTGAGGTTATCTTCAACGGCGAAGATATCCTTCAATACAGCGATGAACGCATGCAAGCGTTCCGCTGGAGTGAAATGTCAATGGTATTCCAAAGTGCCATGAATGCATTGAACCCAGTACTCACAATGGCAGATCAGTTCTGTGACGTTATCATGCGTCACACCAACATGACCCGAGAACAAGCACTGAAACGTGCAGAGGGCCTGTTGGAGATCGTTGATATTCACCCAAGCCGTCTAAACGACTACCCACACCAGTTCTCTGGTGGTATGCGCCAGCGCTTGGTGATTGCGATTGCACTCGCTTTAAACCCTAAAATGATCATTATGGATGAACCAACCACGGCACTGGATGTGGTAGTTCAACGTGAAATTCTACAAAAAATTTACGCGCTTAAAGAAGAGTTTGGTTTCTCTATCTTGTTTATTACGCACGATATTTCTTTGATGGTTGAGTTCTCAGATCGCATCGGCATCATGTATTCAGGTGAACTGATTGAAGTCGCGCCATCAAAACAAATTCTTGAAAGTCCTTACCACCCTTACACCAAAGGGCTAGGTAGTTCTTTCCCTCCACTAACTGGGCCAAAAACTAAGCTAACCGGTATTCCTGGAAACCCGCTCAACCTACTGGAAATTCCACAAGGTTGTCGCTTCCAAGCGCGATGCGATCGCGTTCATGAAACCTGTACTCAAGTACAAACACAGCTTAGACAAATCGAGCCAAATCGTTTCTCAAACTGTCACCTTTATGGTGAACCGATTGCTCAAAGCAAACTCTAGCGAGCCATTGAGAAATAACTATAAAGATTACTGGAGACAATTATGAGCAAAGAACTTGGCGAGCTACTGGTAGAGGGGAAAAACCTGGTAAAGGATTTCCCGATCAACAGTAACTCATTACAACAGCCAATGATGCGCGCGATTAACGACGTATCATTCAAAATGTACAAAAGCCGCGGCTTGTCGGTGGTAGGTGAATCTGGTTCAGGTAAATCAACCACAGCGAAAATGATCGCAAAAATGTACGCACCAACAGACGGTGTTATCGAGTACAAAGGTCGAGATATCCAGACAATTGACTCGCGTTCAGACCTAATGGCCTACCGCGAAGGTGTGCAGATGGTATGGCAAGACCCATTTGGCTCGCTAAACCCAACACACAATATTTTCCACCACATCCTACGTCCGTTGCTGATCCACAAAAAAGTCGATCCTCGCAACAAAAAGGAACAGGAAGAGCGTGTATATGACTTACTCGAACAAGTGGGCCTTATTCCGCCTAAAGAGACGGCGCAAAAATTCCCACACCAGCTTTCTGGTGGTCAACGTCAACGCGTTAACTTAGCGCGCAACATCGCTGTAGGTGCGGAAGTGGTTCTCGCCGATGAGCCAACCTCGATGCTTGATGTATCAATTCGTGCAGGTGTACTCAACCTGATGGAAGAGATGAAGTTTGAGAAGCAAATGTCTCTACTTTACATCACCCATGATATCGCTACAGCTCGCTACATCGCAGAAGACTTAGCCGTTATGTATGTCGGTCATATGGTTGAATGGGGTGACACTGAGGAGATCATTCATAATCCTCAGCACCCATATACGCAGCTATTGGTTTCAGCGGTTCCAGATCCGAGCAAATCGATTCACGAGAAGCTAAAAGGTAACAAAGGGGAAATCCCACTTTGGACACCGGCTTCAGCTGGATGTCCATTTGCAGGCCGCTGCCAACATGCATCAGACAAATGTCGCGAACAACTACCAGAAGTAACCCAGCTATCTGAAAACCACTTTGTTCGCTGTTACCTATACGAAAACTAAAACCTAAAGAGCCAAGCAATGTCTTGGCTCAACTTATAACAATATTGAATTTTCGGAGATTTTAATGCTGCTACTTACTAACCATATTGGTTATGAAGCCCTTGGGCCAAAGCAGGCTGTTTTAATGACTCGCAAGACACGACTTTCAACTACCACTGCGTTGTTAGTTTGTGCAGACAGTCATCAAACTGTGGCACAACTTGCTATTGAGAAAGGCACAAGTGTCGCCAATTGGCACCAAGGGAATTTTTTTCGTATTGAATTCTCTGATTTTGAACATCTGGGTCGTTACTACCTCCGTGTCGATAACGTCCGCTCTGAAATTTTCACTATCGACAGTGGTCTGCTTCTCAATACCACTTTCTCTGATGTTCTTCACTACTTAAAATCGCAACGCTGCGGCGGTCGTTTTGAAAAGCAAGACAAACAAGTTCCTATTTTTGGCAGCGATAAAACCACCGACGTTCAAGGTGGTTGGTATGACGCATCCGGTGACGTGAGTAAGTATCTAAGCCACCTATCCTATGCCAACTACTTAAACCCTCAGCAAACGCCAATGGTTGTATGGAACATGCTTAAGGGGCTCGAGCTTGCAAATAATCAACAACAACTACCTATCTTCACTAAAATTCGTTTAGTTGAAGAGGCTCTATTTGGCGCTGATTTCCTAGTACGCATGCAAAGTGACTCAGGCTACTTCTATATGACCGTATTTGATAAGTGGTCAAAAGATATCAAACAGCGTGAAATCTGTGCCTACGCGACTCAAGACGGACATAAGTCTGAAGACTATCAAGCAGGTTTTCGACAAGGTGGCGGCGTTTCAATCGCGGCCCTCGCTAACGCAGCCCGCTTGGACGAGTGCGGCTCATTTACCAATCAAGAGTATCTAGCGGCCGCTGAAAAGGGCTACTGGCATTTAAAAGAACACAACGGCCAATACCTTAATGATGGTGTAGAAAACATCATCGATGAATACTGCGCCCTACTCGCGGTCACTGAACTGTACCGCACCACCAGCAATACCGACTACTTGCAAGAGTGTCGCTATTGGAGCGACAAACTTGTCGCTCGCCAACAAACTGATGACCGCTTTGTTGATTTCTGGTCTGCCAACAATGATGGCAGTCGCCCATACTACCACGCAGCGGAAGCGGGGTTGCCTGTCATTAGTTTATGCGAATACTTAAGTATCGAACCGGATTGTGAACGACAAAAACACCTAACCCAGATCATCAATCAAGCTGTTAAGTTTGAACTAGAAATTACCAATAAAGTCGCCAATCCATTTGGCTACCCGCGCCAGTACGTAAAAGCAGTCGATGGGGACAAACGTGATTCGTTCTTTGTTGCGCAGAACAATGAAAGTGGATATTGGTGGCAAGGTGAAAATGCTCGTCTTGGCTCTTTAAGTAGCATGGCGTTCTTAGCATTGCCACATATTGAAGATACAACCCTTCGCCAACAGCTTCTCGCTTACGCACAGAACAGCCTTAACTGGGTGTTGGGATTAAACCCATATCACATGTGTATGCTAGACGGCCACGGCTTCAACAACCCTGACTATCTACCTAATCTCGGCTTCTTCAATGCCAAGGGCGGTATCTGTAATGGTATTACCGCAGGCTTTGACGATGAAAACGACATTGCTTTCAATCCGCCAAAACAAAAAGACGACATGCTGCAAAACTGGCGTTGGGGGGAACAATGGATTCCTCACGGCGCATGGTACTTACTCGCTGTTCTCACACAATTCGCTTATTTCAATACAGTAAAGGAGACGGTCAATGAGTAACCTATATGTGGGTATCGATGGCGGCGGTACTTCTTGCCGAGCTCGTATTAGAGATGAACAAGGCAACTTGGTTGGTGAGGCCAAAAGTGGCAGCGCCAACATCATGCTTGGTGCCGACGTTGCAATGGCTTCGATAGTTGAAGCCATTACTAAAGCTGCACAGCAAGGCGATCTTTCAAACAATGATTTTTCGCGTATGCATGTGGGGCTAGCACTCGCCGGTGCAGAGCATAAAGGGGCGTGGAACAGCTTCATGGCTTTACCGCACCCATTTGCATCCCTGGTATTGAATACCGACGCCTATGGCGCTTGTGTTGGGGCTCACAATGGCGATGACGGAGCGATCATGATTGCCGGTACAGGCTCTTGCGGAATCTATCTCGCCAACGGTGAACAGCATGTTGTGGGCGGACGCGAGTTCCCTATTTCAGACCAAGGCGGCGGCGCAGTCATGGGGCTACGTTTGATTCAACAAGTACTGCTTGCTGAAGATGGCATCGTTGAAAAAACACCGCTAGCACAGCATGTACTCGCTCACTTCAATAACGATGTTGACCAAATTGTCGAGTGGTCGAAATCAGCACTACCGCGTGACTACGGTCAGTTTTCTCCCGCGATATTCGAACACGCTTATAAAGGCGACCGTCTAGGTCTAGACATGCTCCAACAAACGGCTGCAGATATCGAAATGTTCCTTATCGCACTCAACCGTAAAGGCGCAGCACGTATCTGCTTAATGGGCAGTATTGCTGAGCGTATCAAAGCTTGGCTGTCCCCTCCCGTTCAGTCTTGGATCGTTGAACCGCAATTTGACGCTATTGAAGGCGCACTCATGATTGCGGGACAACCTAAGCACAACCTTTACTCAAGGTAACATTATGAGCTTTCGCGTAGAATTAGCCGTCCTTTCCGAGCAAAAACAGTTCTGTCGTTTTGGTTTAACACTGCATAACCTGACCGATCAGGCACTGAAAAACTGGAAACTAGAGTTCATCATCGACCGCTTTATCTTGCCTGACAGTTTTACCCACGGCGAGATAACTCAGATTGGTAGCTACTGCTCGGTAACGCCGGATATCGGTACCCTAGAAGCGAATCAGCACTATTACTGCGAATTTAGTATCAACACAGCTCCACTACGTTTTTACACCGATGGATTAAAAGATGCGCTGATTATTGCTAATAATGGCGAGGTTAAACACCCAGTTGTCCTAACGCCGATAGCTCTCGCGTCCCCATTTCGTGATCGAACGGAACTACCACAAGTTGAAGCGCAAGAGCTCGCTGTGATTCCAAAACCAAACAAGCTTGAACGTTTTGAAGGCGCGTTTCAATTAACTCAATCTAGCCAAATTACTCTGCAAGCAACACTGGCCGAAAAAGCGGCAACTTGGCTACAATCGGAGTTAGAAAAACTGTATGACTTTAGCGCTCAAACCATAGGTCATAGCGATATTGTCTATCGTAATAACCCGACCCTTGATGAAGGTGAGTACCAACTAACCGTCAGTGCTGCTGGAGTCCGATTTGAGGCAGGTTCACGCTCTGGTTTTGTTCATGCTAGTGCGACTTTTTTACAATTAGTCAAGCGGGACGAACAGCAGAATCTCACTGTTCCCTATATTAAAGTCATCGATGCTCCACGCTTTAAATACCGTGGCATGATGCTTGATTGCGCACGTCATTTTTATTCAGTCGAGCGAGTAAAACGACTCATTAACCAGCTAGCGCATTACAAATTCAATACTTTCCATTGGCACCTGACCGATGATGAAGGCTGGCGCTTAGAAATCAAAGCACTACCAGCACTAACTGAAGTGGGTAGCTACCGTGGTACCGGCACGCAGCTAGAACCGCAATTCAGTCATTTGGCTAACGTTTATGGCGGTTACTACAGCCAAGAAGAAGTCAAAGAGGTTATTGCCTACGCTGAAGATCGCGGTATCAACATCATTCCAGAAATTGACATTCCTGGCCATTGCCGTGCTGCCATTAAATCACTACCTGAGTTGTTGCAAGATCCTGATGATCGTTCTCAATTCCGCAGTATTCAGCACTACAACGACAATGTGCTATCCCCTGCACTTAAAGGCACCTATCAGTTTCTCGATCTCGTACTTGAAGAGGTAGCAGAGCTCTTCCCATCTCCCTGGGTTCATATCGGAGCGGATGAAGTTCCTGATGGTGTATGGCTTGGGAGTCCTTCTTGTCAGAAACTGATGGAAGAACAAGGCTATAACAGCCCGAAAGAGCTTCAAGGTCACCTGCTCCGCTATGCCGAGCAGAAACTTCGTTCTCTGGGTAAGCGAATGGTCGGCTGGGAAGAGGCGCAACATGGCAACAAAGTGAGCAAAGATACAGTGATTTACTCATGGCTAAGTGAGGAAGCTGCTCTCAACTGCGCTAAGCAAGGCTTCGATGTCGTTTTACAACCTGCACAATCGACCTACTTAGATATGACCCAAGATTACAGCCCCAAGGAGCCAGGGGTGGACTGGGCTGCGGTTATTCCACTTGAAAATGCCTATCGCTATGAGCCTTTGGAGCAAATTCCTGACTCAGATCCAGTCCGCAAACGAATTCTTGGTATTCAGTGTGCGCTGTGGAGCGAAATCATCACTGAGCAAGAACGTATGGATTACATGACGTTCCCTCGCCTCACTGCGATGGCAGAAGCCTGTTGGACCGAGAAACCCCAGCGAGATTGGATGGATTATTTGGCAAGGCTGAAGGGACACCTTCCTTTGCTACACAAGCAAGGTATTCAATACCGAACACCTTGGAATTAATACACAAGAGCGAATGGTGAGCATTCGCGGTTTTCACTAGCTTAATATTTTTGGCTGCTACAGTGGCAGCTTGGTAAAAAGGAAATCAACATGAAATACGGCTATTTCGATAACGACAATCGTGAATACGTCATCACTCGACCAGACGTACCTGCGCCATGGACCAACTACTTGGGCACAGAAAAGTTCTGTACCGTCATCTCACACAATGCAGGGGGGTACTCATTCTACAACTCACCTGAATATAACCGTGTTACCAAGTTCCGCCCAAATGCGACGTTCGACCGCCCAGGACACTATGTCTACTTACGCGACGATCAAACTGGCGACTACTGGTCAATCTCTTGGCAACCAGTCGCTAAGAGCCTGGATGAAGCGAGCTATGAAGTTCGCCATGGCTTGTCTTACTCTAAATTTAAGTGTGACTACAACGGTATAGAAGCAACCAAAACTCTGTTCGTACCTAAAGGTGAAGACGCTGAAGTATGGGATGTTGTCATCAAGAACACGTCTGACAAACCACGCACTATTAGCGCATTTTCATTTGTTGAGTTCTCTTTCAGCCACATTCAGTCCGATAACCAGAACCACCAGATGTCGCTATACTCTGCTGGCACTGAGTATAAAGACGGCGTAATTGAGTACGACTTGTACTACAACACCAACGACTTCGAAGGTTTCTACTACCTAGCTTCAACGTTTGACCCAGACTCTTACGACGGCCAACGTGATAGCTTCTTAGGTCTATACCGTGATGAAGCAAACCCGATCGCAGTAGAGCAAGGTAAATGTTCGAACACAGCGCAAACGTGTTACAACCACTGTGGTTCGCTGCACAAGCAGTTCACTATCCAGCCGGGTGAAGAAGTTCGCTTTGCTTACATCCTAGGTATCGGTAAAGGCAACGGTGAGCGCCTACGTGAGAAATACCAAGACCTTGCGAATGTTGATGCTGCATTTGCAGGTATCAAGGCGCACTGGGATGAGCGTTGCGATAAGTTCCAAGTTAAGTCTCCAAATGAAGGCCTAGACACCATGATCAACGCTTGGACACTTTACCAAGCAGAAACCTGTGTGGTTTGGTCTCGCTTTGCTTCATTCATTGAGGTGGGTGGTCGTACAGGTCTTGGCTATCGTGATACAGCCCAAGACGCAATTTCAGTGCCTCATGCCAACCCAGCCATGACGCGCAAGCGCATCGTTGATCTACTGCGCGGTCAGGTTAAAGCCGGTTACGGTCTACACCTATTCGATCCAGATTGGTTCGATCCAGAGAAAGCGGATGTCGCTCCATCTAAATCACCAACAGTTGTTCCAACACCATCGGATGACGATAAGATCCACGGCATCGAAGACACCTGTTCTGATGACCACTTATGGCTGGTACCTACCATCTGTAAGTATGTGATGGAAACGGGTGAGCACAGCTTCTTCGATGAAGTAATTCCTTACGCAGATGGCGGCGACGCATCTGTCTATGACCATATGAAGGCTGCGCTAGACTTCTCTGCAGAGTACGTGGGCCAAACTGGTATCTGTAAAGGCCTACGCGCTGACTGGAATGACTGTCTAAACCTAGGTGGTGGTGAGTCTTCAATGGTGTCTTTCCTACATTTCTGGGCGCTACAAGAGTTTATCGACCTAGCTAAGTTCCTTGGCAAACAAGACGATGTTGAGAAGTACACAGAGATGGCAGCCAACGTTCGTGAAGCGTGTGAAACACACCTATGGGACGATGAAGGCGGTTGGTACATCCGTGGTCTAACTAAAGATGGCGACAAGATTGGTACAGCTCAACAAGCTGAAGGTCGAGTTCACCTAGAGTCGAATACGCTTGCGGTTCTATCAGGCGCTGTATCTCAAGAGCGCGGTGAGAAAGCGATGGATGCAGTTGATGAGAATCTATTCTCTGAATACGGTTTGCACCTAAACTCACCATCATTCGCAACACCAAACGACGATATCGGTTTTGTCACTCGCGTATACCAAGGCGTTAAAGAGAACGGCGCAATCTTCTCACATCCAAACCCATGGGCATGGGTGGCTGAAGCTAAGCTAGGCCGTGGTGACCGTGCTATGAAGTTCTACGATGCACTTAACCCATACAACCAAAACGACATCATCGAAAAACGTGTTGCTGAACCATACTCATACGTACAGTTCATTATGGGCCGCGACCACCAAGATCATGGCCGAGCAAACCACCCATGGCTAACTGGTACTTCAGGTTGGGCTTACTTTGCGGTAACGAACTTCATCTTAGGTGTGCGTGTTGGTTTCGATGGCCTAACTATCGACCCTTGTATCCCTACCGAATGGCCAGGATTTGAAGTGACTCGCCAATGGCTAGGCGCGACATACAACATCAAGGTTGAAAACCCGAACTCAGTGAGCAAAGGCGTGAAGTCGATTACTGTGAATGGTCAGCCTGTCACTGACGTTGTGCCGGTCCAAGCAGAAGGCAGCGTCAATGACGTTGTGGTTGTTCTTGGCTAAACGCTAGCAATGAGCCTCTTTCGAGAGGCTCTTTAATCAAAGGATTATCGTTATGATTAAATTTGGAACAGGTGGCTGGCGCGCATTTATCGGTGAAGAGTTCACCAAAGATAACGTCTGCCTAGTGGCTCAAGCACTGGCGAACATCATCAACAACGAACAAGTCGCTGAGAAAGGATTTGTCGTTGGTTATGACCGTCGCTTCTTATCCGACAAAGCAGGTCGTTGGTTTACTGAAGTTCTCGCAGCCAACGGCATTCCAGTCAGCTTTATCGACAAGTTTGTCCCAACTCCGATTGTGATGTTCAAAGCAAAAGAGATGGGCTGCGCCTACTCAGCATGTATCACGGCCTCACACAACCCTGCCGACTACAATGGCATAAAGGTGTTTATCAAAGGTGGGCGTGATGCTGACGAAATTATTACCGAGAAGATAGAGACTCAAATCAGCCAGCTTACCGTTGATCAGGTTAAGTCGGTTGATTTCGACCAAGCGGTGGAAGATAAGCTGATCGACGTGATCAACCCAATGAACGAGTTCGTTGACTCGATCATCGACTTTATTGACATTGAGGCGATCAAAAAGGCTAACTTACGCGTTCTCATCGACCCTATGTTTGGCGTAGCGAAAAACGCGCTACAAACCGTACTGATCAATGGTCGCTGTGATGTCGACGTGATCAACGATGGTAAAAACCCAGACTTTGGTGGCTTAATGCCTTCACCAAGTGCGGCAACGCTATACCGACTCAAACATTTAGTAGCAGCCGAAGGTTACGACATTGGTATCGGCACCGATGGAGATGCGGACCGTCTCGGTATCATTGACGAGAAAGGCAACTTCATTCATCCCAATGAAGTGTTAATCCTGCTCTACTATTACCTACTTGAATATAAAGGCTGGAAAGGCTCAGTGGTTCGTAACATCGCCACCACCCATATTC
>NZ_JATABG010000071.1:0-11982 GCF_036533755.1 Vibrio sp. M260118
GACCTAAACCTTCTAGGGACTAGAAACTAGAAACTAGAAACTAGAAACTAGAAATTCTAATCCATATCTATCTTCACACCACTCAACGAACCTGAATTAGACACCTCACCCCGTTGGGTTTTGAGCATAATGCGCAAGTCATTGGCAGAGTCGGCGCTGTGCATTGCATCCTCTTCACTGATCTTATCATCAACAACTAATTGATAAAGCGCCTGATCGAAGGTCTGCATTCCAATCTCTTTCGATTTTGCCATGGTCGATTTCAGCTCATGCAGATCGCCACGACGAATGAGATCCGATACGCGAGGGCTGTTGAGAAGAATTTCAAATACCCCATGACGGCCTTGACCATCTTTATCTCGAATTAACTGCTGACCAATTACGCCGCGCAGATTCATCGACAAATCAAACAGGAATTGTTCTTTTTGCTCTTTAGGCACTAAATGTAGAATGCGCTCTAAAGCTTGGTTAGCATTATTGGCATGGAGCGTCGCCATACAAAGGTGCCCCGTTTCAGCGAAAGTCATCGCATATTCCATCGTCTCTCGGCTGCGAATTTCACCGATCAGAATCATATCTGGGGCCTGACGTAGTGAGTTTTTCAGTGCCACTTCATAGCTTTCGGTATCAAGCCCAACTTCACGCTGAGTGACGATACAACGGTTGTGTTCATGAACAAACTCAATCGGGTCTTCCACGGTCAAAATATGGCCGGTTTTGTTGCTGTTGCGAAATCCGGTCATCGCTGCCATGGTGGTTGATTTACCCGATCCTGTCACTCCAACGATTAGAACCAAACCGCGTTTGGCAACGGAAAGGTTCTGCAAAACATCCGGCAACTTCAGCTCTTCAAAGGTCGGAATTTTGGTTTCAATACGGCGAATCACCGCGCCCGGCAACTCTCGCTGGTAGAAAGACGACACACGGAAGCGGCCAAAATGGCGCACAATGGCAAAGTTAGCCTCTTTGGTTGAGTGAAACTCATGCTGACGATCGTGGTCCATCATACTGTCGAGCAAAGAGCTCACCACTGCGTGCGAAAGCTTATCTCCAGATGGTTTGAGTTCACCATCAACACGATAAAGGATCGGCGCACCGACCGTAATGTAAAGATCAGACGCTTTGTGGTCGATCATCTGCTGCAAAAAAGCATCAATATCCATAACGACTACCTCTAGTTAGAACATTGATGTTTCAAGTTCGATTTTCTTCGCCACTTCGTCTTGTTCAACCAAACCTTGAGCCACCAACTTTTTGGCATTTTGTTCCATAGTTTGCATGCCATGGGCGGCGCCGGTTTGAATCACGGACATCATTTGTGCGACTTTATCTTCACGGATCAAGTTACGAATGGCTGGCGTCGCCATCATGATCTCATGACAAGCAACACGTCCTCCGCCAATACGTTTTAGTAGCTTCTGCGCAATAACGGCACGTAGAGACTCAGACAACATTGAGCGAACCATCTCTTTGTCCGAGCCTGGGAAGACATCAATGATACGGTCAATCGTTTTAGCCGCAGAGCTCGTATGTAAGGTACCAAATACCAAGTGACCAGTTTCCGCTGCAGTCAATGCTAGGCTAATCGTCTCTTGGTCACGTAGTTCACCTACGAGAATAACATCAGGATCTTCACGCAGTGCGCTGCGTAGGGCATTGTTAAAACTGTGCGTATCTCGATGCACCTCACGCTGGTTTATCAAGCACTTATTGTTGCTGTGAACAAATTCAATCGGATCTTCGATAGTTAAGATGTGCTTATTGTGGTTGCGGTTAATATGGTCGACCATCGCGGCAAGGGTGGTTGATTTACCTGAGCCCGTAGGGCCAGTCACCAACACTAAACCCTTCTCCATATTTGCGATGTTCTCAAAAATCTCTGGCGCAGATAGCTGCTCTAACGTTGGAATCTCAGTTGGAATGGTTCGAAACACTGCAGCGCAGCCACGGGCTTGGTTAAACGCATTAACACGGAAACGACCCACGTCAGGTAACTCAAAAGAAAAGTCGACTTCGAGTCGCTCTTCAAACTCACTTCGCTGAGCATCATTCATAATTTCTAACACTAAACGGTGCACGTCTGAGTGACTAAAAGCTGGCACGCCAAGCTTTCTTACTTCACCATCTATCCGTACCATTGGAGATACTCCTGCAGAAAGATGTAGATCTGAAGCATTATGCTTTACACTAAAATCCAGTAATTCGGCGATATCCATTTAAATTCCTTAAGTAAAATCTGCTATGACTAGTATTCAACAAAACATTGAACAGATCACCTCACAGATTGAGAGAGCACAACAAAAGTGTGGACGCGGTCGAGACACAGTGCAACTTCTGGCGGTAAGCAAGACTAAGCCTGTTGAGGCAATTTTAGAAGCAGCGCAAGCCGGGCAAGTCAGTTTCGGCGAAAACTATGTCCAAGAAGGGGCAGACAAAGTTGCCTATTTTGCAGAGCACCACCCACAGCTAGAACTGGAATGGCACTTCATTGGCCCAATTCAGTCGAATAAATCACGTCATGTTGCCGAGAGCTTCGCTTGGGTTCATACCGTTGATAGGGCTAAAATTGCTAAGCGACTCAATGACCAAAGGCCTGATGGTATGGCTCCGATTCAGGTATTGATTCAGGTAAATACCAGTGGTGAGTCTTCTAAGTCAGGCATTAGTGATGATCAAATCTTTGAGCTAACAGAGTTGATTTCTCACCTTCCGAACCTCACTTTAAGAGGATTGATGTCGATCCCGGCCAATGTGCCAGACTATGCATCTCAGCTTGATGCCTTTACTCAGTTAGCACAACTAAAAGATAAACTTGCACAACGCTTTCCTGAGCAAAACATTGATACCTTATCGATGGGCATGAGTGGAGATATGCAAGCCGCAATTGAAGCTGGCAGCACTATGGTACGTATTGGTACCGCAATATTTGGCGCGCGAGATTACAGTAACAAAGCATAAGCAGCTCAAAAGAAAGGACTAAACCAGTAATGGAACACAAGAAGATTGCCTTTATTGGCGCAGGAAACATGGTTAGAGCTATCGTCTCTGGCTTAGTTGCCAATGGTTATCCGGCAGAATTAATTACCGCAACAGCACCATCAGAGACTCGCCGACTACCACTAGAGCAGGAATTTGGTATTCGTACTACCAGTGACAACATTCAGGCTACACTGCAAGCAGACGTTGTGGTTCTATCGGTAAAGCCGCAAATGATGGAAGAAGTATGTAAACCGCTGCGAAGTATCGACTGGTCCGAAAAATTAGTCATCTCTATTGCTGCAGGCATTCAGAGTGCTCGCTTCGACCAAATGCTTGATGCAGAACTTAGCCTAGTGCGCGTGATGCCAAATACACCTTCCCAATTAGGGTTAGGCATGAGCGGACTGTATGCGCCAGAAAAAGTCTCACAACAAGATAAAACTTTTGCAGCGGCGCTTATGGAATCGTGCGGTAAAGTCTGTTGGGTAGAGCAAGAATCAGGCATCAACAATATTATCGCCGCAGCAGGTAGTGCGCCTGCGTATTTCTTCCTGTTCATGGAAGCGATGCAAGCTGAAGCTATAGCTCAAGGATTTGATAAGCAGACAGCTCGCTTGCTGGTTCAGCAGTCTGCGCTTGGCGCAGCAAGCATGGTTGAGGGCAATCCAGACACCGAACTGTCAACCTTGCGTGAGAACGTGACTTCAAAAGGTGGTACCACCGCAGAAGCACTACGAACATTCAACCAACATCAACTTTCAGATATAGTAGCCAAAGCCATGCAGGCAGCGGTTTCTCGCGCTGAAGAGATGGAAAAACTATTTTAATGACCAGAGCACTCGGCTCTAGACAATAAGGGTAACCTATGAATTCAATGAGTTTTCTGATTTCCACCCTGTTTGATCTCTACATCATGGTGGTGATCTTACGTATTTGGTTACAAGCTGCCCGTGCAGACTTTTATAACCCGTTTTCGCAATTCATCGTTAAAGCGACTCAGCCAGTTGTAGCGCCACTTCGCCGTGTGATCCCCTCCGTCGGCAGCCTAGATCTGGCCACAGTTTTATTCGCTTACGTGCTATGTGTTCTAAAATTTGTCGCGCTGACATTTATCATGTCTAACGGTGCGGCGGCATTTGATGTTGGCTTCCTGATTTTTGGTGCCCTATCGCTAGTTAAAGCAGCAGGTGGATTACTTTTCTGGGTGCTACTGATCCGCGCTATCCTAAGCTGGGTAAGCCAAGGTCGCAGCCCAATTGAATACGTTTTCCATCAGTTAACCGAGCCAATGCTTGCGCCGATTCGCCGCGTGATTCCAGCAATGGGTGGTTTTGACTTAAGCGTACTAGTCTTGTTCATCGCACTTCAATTCGCCAACTTCTTGATGGGCGATCTGATCGGTCCTATCTGGTACCAGCTATAATGTCACGAGCAGCTTGGTTTGATGGCGAAGACTTAGTTATTAAGCTCTACATCCAGCCGAAAGCCAGTCGAGATAAGATTGTAGGCAGGCACGGTGAAGAGCTAAAAATTGCCATTACAGCGCCTCCTGTTGATGGAAAGGCCAATGCTCATTTGAGTAAATATCTCGCCAAGCAGTTCAAGGTAGCAAAGGGGTTAATAACAATAGAAAAAGGTGAATTGGGTAGACACAAACAGGTCCGTATCAGCTCACCATCCCAAATACCTAAAGAGATAGAAGCCATCTTGTGATGGCTTTTTCTTTGCTCTCATACAGAGCACTTACCCAATTCAAAGGAAGTACTATGAAAAAATGGATCACTCTCATTCTGGCTAGCGCCCTAGCCCTACCGACTTGGGCTGGCCAGTTTAAAAACATTAAAGATGTTGAAGTTCATTACTCTGCATTCAATTCAACATTTTTAACTCCGCAAGTCGCCCGTAGCTATCAGCTTAAACGCAATGGCTATTCGGCTATTATCAACATTAGTGTGTTAGATAACTCACAAGCCGGTAAACCAGCCACAACGGCTAAAATAAAGGGCAGCGCCAAAAACCTTATTGGTCAGTCACGTAAGTTAAGTTTCCGTGAAGTGAAAGAAGGCAACGCCATCTACTATCTTGCTGAGTTTGCCATCTCAGACGAAGAGCAACTTACCTTCAACATCGATGTTAACGCTGGTAATAAAGGCGCTGGCACATTAAAGTTCACCCAAAAATTTTATGTCGAAGAGTAAAACTCGACGCTCGAATTACAAGTAAGGCAATACGATGAAAAGCAATAAAATTGTTCTAGCGACCGGTAACCAAGGAAAAGTACGTGAAATGGCAGATTTACTGTCTGACTTTGGTTTCGACGTAGTGGCTCAAAGCGAGTTCAATGTGTCTGACGTAGCAGAGACAGGAACAACCTTTATTGAAAATGCCATCATCAAGGCGCGCCATGCAGCCAAAGAGACGGGCCTTGCAGCGATAGCAGATGATTCCGGCCTTGAAGTTGATTTCCTCAAAGGCGCTCCCGGTATCTACTCGGCTCGTTACGCGGGTGAAAACGCAAGCGATCAGCAAAACCTAGAGAAACTACTGGAAGCAATGAGAGGGGTTCCAGATCAAGAGCGTAGCGCTCGCTTCCATTGTGTATTGGTACTTATGCGTCACGAAAATGATCCAACGCCAATCGTCTGTCATGGTAAGTGGGAAGGACGTATCCTAACGAAAGCCCATGGCGACAATGGATTTGGCTACGACCCTGTGTTCTATGTTCCAGAAGATAACTGCGCATCAGCGGAACTAGAACCAGCACGAAAAAAGCAGCTTTCACACCGTGGTAAAGCACTAAAACAGCTTTTCGCTACCCTGTCTGAGCAAGCTCTGTAAGCGTCTTTAGCTAGTATGAACCAGTTAATTCCACCAGCATTGAGCCTTTATGTACACATCCCGTGGTGTGTACAAAAGTGCCCTTATTGCGACTTCAACTCGCACGCACTCAAAGCGGATATTCCAGAGCAAGAATATATCGCGGCTCTACTACAAGACTTGGACGCTGATATTGAGCGCTACCAAATCTCAGATAACCAACGTCAACTGCACTCTATTTTTATCGGCGGCGGCACGCCAAGTCTGATTTCACCGCAAGGGATCGCCGAGCTACTACAAGGGATCGAAACAAGAATCCCCTTCAAATCCGGCATCGAAATTACCATGGAAGCCAACCCCGGCACCATTGAAGCTGAACGTTTTGCAGGTTATCAACACGCTGGTGTAACTCGAATATCTGTAGGGGTACAGAGTTTTGAGCAGCAAAAGTTAGAGAGGCTTGGGCGTATTCACGGCCAAGATGAAGCGGTTAATGCTGCTAAATTAGCTCATAAAATTGGCCTCAACAGTTTTAACTTAGATCTCATGCATGGCTTGCCGGATCAGTCCGTTGATCAAGCACTTAAAGATCTTGAGAAAGCGATCGAGCTGGATCCTCCTCATCTATCTTGGTATCAACTGACCATCGAACCTAACACCATGTTCTACTACAAGCAGCCAACATTGCCCGACGATGACGATCTATGGGATATCTTTGAGTTAGGGCATAAAAAGCTAGCCGAAGCCGGTTATGTGCAATATGAAATTTCTGGCTACAGCAAGCCAGGCTATCAGTGTCAACATAACCTCAACTACTGGCGCTTTGGTGACTACCTAGGCATTGGTTGTGGCTCTCACGGAAAAATTAGCTTTGCTGATGGGCGCATAGTTCGTACCACTAAGATTAAACACCCCAAAGGCTATCTCGCTGCTTACGACAATATGGTTAAACCATACTTAAACAGTGAGCAAGAAGTCGCGTTAGAAGATCGTCCGTTTGAGTTCTTCATGAATCGCTTTCGTCTTATCGAAGCCTGTCCAAAACAAGATTTCCTCGATACCACTGGGCTAGGTTTTGAAGCTATTCAAGGGACCATTGATTGGGCAATTGAGATGGGCTACATCGATGAAAGTGACACTCACTGGCAAATCACTGAAAAAGGTAAACTGTTCCTCAATGACTTGCTCGAAGCATTTATGGTTGAAGAGTAGAGCGTAGATAGGATGCGGGAGGCTGGAACGGACTTCGTCCTATGGAGAACTGGAGAGTTTAAAGTGTTGGCGTTTTGCGCCAGCCCTTTATTGTTTGTCATCCTCAAGAACGCGGAACGAGTGAGTTGGGGATCTCTTATAGAAAGCCGAAAACCATAGAGATTCCTTACTCGCTCCTTCGTCACTCTAAGGAATGACAATTTGTCTCGAAGGACGAAGCCCGATCTCGAAGCAAAGCGTTCTTCAAACCTCTAAAAAATCGAACGACCAATGCGCTCAGCTAATAACTCTAAAGCTCTAGTACCGGCTAAAGAATTACCCGCTTGGTCAAGCTCTGGAGACCAAACGGCAATCGTCATTTCACCGGGTACAACAGCGACAATACCACCGCCCACACCCGACTTACCCGGCATACCCACTCGATACGCAAACTCTCCTGCACCATCGTATAAACCGCATGTCGCTAGCAACGCATTCAACTGCTTGGTTTGGATTGACGTGATGACAGGCTTACCTGTTTGAACCGAGGTACCTTTGTTAGCTAAATAGCTAAAGGTTTTGGCGAGATCGACACAACTCATCTTAAGTGCACATGCGTGGAAGTAATTATTAAGCACCGGAATGACATCATTTTCAAAATTGCCAAATGAGCGCATCAAGTAGGCAATCGCTGCGTTGCGGTCACTGTGCATCATCTCAGAGGCCGCTACCACCTTGTCATAGCAGATATGCGTATCACCTGAGAGTTGGCGTACGAACTCTAACAAACGCTGACGAGGAGCCGATAGGCGGCTGTTTAGTAGGTCTGCAACGACAATCGCTCCGGCATTAATAAACGGATTGCGCGGGATCCCCTGCTCTACCTCAAGTTGGATTAAAGAGTTGAATGCCTGACCGGATGGCTCTTTGCCTACGCGCGCCCAAATTTCTTCGGGCTTATACAGGCACATCGCCAAAGTAAGGCTCAACGCTTTGGAGATAGATTGAATCGAGAAAGCCTCATCCGCATCGCCTGCTTTGATCACCTCACCTTGATTGGTAAATACAGCAATGCCGAGCTTAGAAGCCGGTACATTAGCTAAAGCAGGAATGTAATCGGCAACTTTACCTTGGCCAATAAGAGGGCGTACCTCGGCTAAGATATCAATCAAGATTTGCTGAGTAGGTTTCATCATCAACCTCAAAATCAATGAGTTACTGTTATTTTCTTATGAAGTCAAAAAAGCCAACATAGATATGTTGGCTTCTGTTTACACGTCAATCTGTTGCTATCGAAAGCCAATAGCAAAGCAACTAGTTAGGCTTATTTTACGCGCTTATACTTAATATCCCAAACGCCGTGACCTAATCGGTGACCACGTGCTTCAAATTTTGTTAGCGGACGCTCATCTGGGCGAGGAACAAAGTCACCGTCTTCAGCGATATTTCCGAAACCTGGCGCTTGATTCATGACTTCAATCATGTGCTCGGCGTAATTTTCCCAGTCAGTCGCCATATGGAAAATACCTTCACCGTCGATAAGCTTCTGACGTACCATCTCTGCAAAATCTAGCTGAACGATACGGCGCTTGTGATGGCGCTTCTTATGCCATGGGTCAGGGAAAAACAGCTGTAAAGTCGCCAAACTGCTATCTGGGATCATGTTAGCGAAAACTTCTACTGCATCGTGACACATCACGCGTAGGTTTGTAATGCCTGCGTCACGCGCGTCAGAAAGACACGCACCCACACCAGGACTGTGCACTTCAATACCGATAAAGTTCTTTTCTGGTGCGTTCTTCGCCATTTCTACAAGCGATGCGCCCATGCCGAAACCAATTTCTAAAACGACTGGGTTATCGTTACCAAACACCTCTTTCCAATCAAGAAGCTTTTCTTGGTAGTCGATGCCCATAGTCGGCCAGCATTCATTCATCGCGTTTTCTTGACCTTTGGTCAAACGACCTTCGCGTCGAACAAAGCTGCGAACTTTGCGTATCAGTTTACCGTCTTCGTTATACTCGTTAGTGGTCACTTCACTCATGATATTGCCTGTTTAAAAAATGGTCTCGCCTCAAAGGGATTGTGATTATCCAAAGAATTGCTATTGGTGCAAGTTTTTTAGAGCAATTAAGCGCAGATTACTTATACCCTTACTGTTTATCGGTTGTACTATACCCTCAACTTATGATGCAATTTTGTTTAATTACACAACTATAATATCGAGCATATCGTGACCCCTTTCGCTAATGCCATCTTAGAATGGTACGAAAACTATGGACGTAAAAGCCTACCTTGGCAGCAAAATAAAACTGCCTATAGCGTGTGGCTTTCAGAGATCATGCTACAGCAAACTCAAGTAGCAACAGTTATTCCTTATTACCAACGTTTCCTCGAACGCTTCCCAACAGTTGTGGAACTCGCTAATGCAGAGCAAGATGAGGTTTTACACTTATGGACAGGCTTAGGCTACTACGCACGTGCACGGAACTTACACAAGGCCGCTAAAGTCGTCACTGAGCAATACGGTGGAGAGTTTCCACTCGATATCGACGAAATGAACGCGCTACCCGGCATTGGTCGTTCCACTGCAGCCGCGATACTGTCATCAGTATACAAGCAACCTCATGCGATTCTCGATGGTAATGTTAAGCGCACCTTAGCCCGTAGCTTTGCTGTCGAAGGGTGGCCGGGACAAAAGAAAGTAGAGAATAAACTTTGGCAATACGCTGAAGAGCACACGCCAGATGTTGATGTGGATAAATATAACCAAGCCATGATGGATATGGGCGCTATGGTCTGCACTCGCAGCAAGCCTAAATGTACTTTATGCCCTGTCGAGTCTTACTGTATTGCCAACAAACAAGGTAACCCGCTCGATTATCCGGGCAAAAAACCGAAAAAAGACAAGCCAATCAAAGAGACTTGGTTTGTAATGCTTCATCACAACGGCAAAGTATGGCTAGAACAGCGACCACAATCGGGTATTTGGGGAGGCCTGTTCTGCTTCCCAGAGCACAATAACGCTAATATTGAACACCAAATTGATCTCCGAGGAATCCAACAGGCTGATATTAAACAACAAAATCAACTGATCGCTTTTCGTCACACGTTCAGTCACTACCACCTCGATATTACGCCAATTTTGGTAGACCTATCAAAGCAACCTAACGTCGTCATGGAAGCAAACAAAGGTCTTTGGTATAACTTATCGCAACCTGAAGAGATTGGCTTAGCTGCCCCAGTGAAACAGTTACTGGAAAGCCTGTCATTCGAAATTCAATACTAATTACTGTTAAGGAATTGTTATGAGCCGCACTGTTTTTTGTGCTCGACTACAAAAAGAAGCCGATGGATTAGATTTTCAGCTTTATCCAGGTGAACTGGGCAAACGTATTTTTGATAACATCTCAAAAGAAGCATGGGCAGAGTGGCAACACAAACAGACCATGCTGATCAATGAAAAGAAACTCAATATGATGGATCCTGAACATCGTAAGTTGATCGAAACGGAAATGGTTAACTTTTTGTTCGAAGGTAAAGACGTTCATATCGAAGGCTATACTCCACCAAGTGAGTAATAGTAAGCCACGGTTGAAACAGAAAAATGACATCATTGCCTGCAGTGATGTCTTTTTTTTTAGGAGAGTTATGAGAAAGTTAGTGTACTTTTGGGTTGCAATAGCCATGACTGGTTGTAGCCGAGAATTTGTTGAAAGCCTCTACGATGTCAATTATGAGCCAACCAATAGATTTGCTAAAAACCTCGCACAATTGCCTGGTCAGTTTGAAAAAGACACCGTAGCCCTAGATGCACTGATCAGTAGTTTTTCTGGCAACATTGAAAAACGTTGGGGGCGTGGAGAGCTCAAATTTGCGGGCAAAAGTAACTACGTAAAGTACATAGATAACTATCTCAGTCGTTCCGAGGTCAACTTTGACAAAGGCTTAATCACTATAGAGACAGTTTCTCCAACCGATCCTAAAAGACACCTTAAAAACGCGATTGTCACCACGTTGCTGACTCCTGATGACCCGGCGAGTGTCGACCTTTTTTCGTCCAAAGAGATCAAGCTCGAAGGACAGCCCTTTCTCTACCGACAAGTCGTCGATCAAGACAAAAAAGCCATTCAGTGGACGTGGCGTGCTAACCGGTTTGCCGATTACCTAATTGCGAATAAGCTCAAGGTAAAGAATGTCGACTTTAAGAAAGCCTACTACGTCGAGATTCCCATGGTGGAAGAGCAGTTTGAGATTCGTAGTTACAAATACGCTGATATCGTTCAACGCGCATCACGCAAGTACGACATTCCAGAAGATCTCATCTATGCCATCATAAAGACTGAAAGTAGCTTTAACCCCTACGCTGTTAGCTGGGCCAATGCCTATGGTTTGATGCAGGTTGTGCCTAAAACCGCAGGAAAAGATGTCTTTAAGCTCGTTAAGAAAAAATCTGGCCAGCCATCACCTGAATATCTATTTAACCCGGAAAACAATATCGATACAGGGACCGCCTACTTCTACATTTTGAAAAACCGCTACCTAAGAGATGTTAACCATCCTCTCTCGCTTGAGTACAGTATGATTTCGGCCTACAACGGTGGAACTGGAGGGGTACTTAACACTTTCAACCGTAATGACAGAAAGCGGGCAATGCGCGATCTTAACTCGCTGCAGCCGAACCAAGTTTACTGGGCGCTTACCAAAAAACATCCAAATGCAGAAGCACGCCGCTACCTTGAAAAAGTTACCAAATTCAAAAAGGATTTTAACTCTGGTAAAACATAACCACCAAAAACGCCTAAATAATCGGCACTCAACCACTTTTTTGAATTTTTTTCTAAAAACAAGTTGACGACAAGACCGAAAATCCGTTTAATAGCGCTCCGTCGCCCGGATAGCTCAGTCGGTAGAGCAGAGGATTGAAAATCCTCGTGTCGGTGGTTCGATTCCGCCTCCGGGCACCACAATTTGTTTGTTGGTGTCTTAGACATC
>NZ_JATABG010000072.1:0-11899 GCF_036533755.1 Vibrio sp. M260118
TAAATTCACGACCTAAGAGTACAGGATGACTCATTTGAGAGCGATCTGCCAAAGTAAATTGCGCTTTTTCATGGATTTTTCCGAGTTTAACCCACAATTCAACGACAGCTCGACGTTCCACTTTCTCATTGGTTGACTGGCGGATTTTCACGAAGCGTACAATCGGCGCTTCGATCCAGTTTGTATCGTTGAGCTCTTGATCGCCGTTTGATAGGTGGAAGCGAACCCAGTTCTTTCCATTGCGTTCAAACTGTTCGATATCGACCGCATTGAGTGATGAGGTGGCAGCGCCTGTATCAACACGAGCATCAAAAGATTGCTTGATCGCATCAATTCTGACCTTTTCTACTTCACCTAACACAATGGGATGTGTCGGCGTTGGTCTAGTTTTTTTCTCAACCACTGTCGGGCTTTTGTTTTCCGTGTCTTTGGGTTCGTCAGCTCGAAGTAGAACGATTTGCTTCTCTAGCTCATGCACCTGTTCTTCAAGGCTTTCGATATAATCTGATTGGTTACTTAACTGCAGAGATAGGTTTGTATTCTGGTTGGTTAGATTTGATTCTGAAGCTTGAATTGCAGCTAATGTTTCTTGGTGGTATTGCTCACTATTTGTCAGCGTACAACCAGACAGCAGCATAAGCGCTACAACCGGGGTAAATCTTGTCAACATTTATAAACCTGAAAGTTATTAAGACGATAGATAGACAGGGAGTTTAACGTATAGTTTTTGCCACGAACAAGCCACATGCTGTGCTTATGCACGAAAAAGTGATCTTAGGAACTATATACATTAATAATACAAGGATGCTAGGCATCCTTGATATTGTATTGGGGATTGAGATAGAGGGGAATGGGTTGGCAAATAAGTTGAGTTAACTCTTTGTCAATTCTCTAATATTCTTACACTTAAGGCCTTATGGTTTTGTTGCAACGAGAACCGCGCGGCGTGGCGCTGGGTGTCCTTCAACGGTTTTACTTGGGTCGCTAGGGTCTAGGTAGTCGGGTAGCGAGTTATGCGTCATCCACTCTGTAGTACGTTGCTCACCCGTTGTCGTTACGTTCTCATCTACGATACGTACATTTGTAAAGCCAACTTGCTCCAGCCAAACTTTCAGCGCTTTTGCTGATGGGAAGAAGTAGACGTTACGCATCTGCGCGTAGCGGTCAACGGGCACCAGTACCGAGTTCTCATCACCTTCAATGACCAGAGTTTCAAGCACTAATTCACCGCCAGAAACCAGTTGGTCTTTGAGTTGAATTAGGTGATCAAGCGGCGAACGACGGTGATAGAGCACGCCCATGCTGAACACGGTATCAAATGCTTCGAGTTTAGGTAGCTGCTCAATGCCAAGCGGAAGCAGGTGTGCACGCTGGTTGTTACCTAGCAGTTTACGAACCGCTTCGAATTGAATGAGGAACAGGTGCGACGGGTCAATACCGACACATAAACGAGCGCCTTCACCAAGCATGCGCCACATGTGGTAACCGTTACCACAGCCCACATCCAATATGCTGCGATCTTTTAGCGGTGAGATATGCGGTAGTACGCGGTCCCATTTCCAGTCGCTGCGCCATTCGGTGTCAATATGAATACCGTGCAGGTGGTACGGGCCTTTACGCCATGGGTGGAAAGTTCGCAATAGGCTCTCTAGCTTTTTCAGCTCTCCGGTATGGAAAGGGGTATCGTTGGCAATCGTCACCGAATTTTTAAGATCAACCTGATCAGGGGAGCCTTCAGGGATTTTATTCAGCGCTTTAAGCCAGCGACCGAAATCACCATGTTCAGCATTTTGCCAGTCGGTTAACTGTTGAGGCAGTACATTTAGCCAAGGTTGAAGACGCGTGTCTGAGGCAATTAACTGATAAAAGTTGGCAAAGTTAAACATAGTTTTTCACTGATTTGATGGTGTAAAAGTTAAGTTTGTCATTCCCTACAGTGAGGGACGAACGTGATAGGGAATCTCGATTTTTCGTTGTCGCGGGAGATCCCCAACTCGCTCGTTCCTCGCTCTTGAGGGTGACGTATTAATTACAGCGAGCTGTATCGCGAATCTTATTTTATCGCGAACATAGATCCAAAGTTAAAGCACTGGAACCATACATCAAAGCTGCTAAAACCGATCTTGGCAAAGCGCTCTTTGTGTTCTTTCTTCGAATCTGGGCGCATGACGTTTTCGATCGCACTGCGCTTTTGACTGATTTCGAGTTCGCTGTAGCCGTTGGCACGTTTGAAATCATGGTGTAGATCGATCAGAAGCTCGTTAGACGCTTGGTCTTCAAATACAAACTTCTCAGACAAAATCAAAATGCCGCCTGGGCGCAATCCAGCATAGATATTTTCAAGTAGCGTGTAGCGATCTTCAGGCGAAAGAAACTGTAAAGTGAAGTTAAGTACAACAACGGAGGCATTTTCAATTTCGATATCGCGAATATCTGCTTCAACGACATCAACCGGCGTGTCGCTGCGGTATGCGTTGACGTGCAATTTGCAACGCTCGACCATGGCAGATGAGTTATCCACTGCGATGATTTGGCAACCTTCTTGGTTAATGTGGCGGCGCATAGAGAGCGTAGCCGCTCCAAGAGAACAGCCTAAATCATAGATGCTCGAGTGCGGCTTTACGAAACGTTCCGCCAACATGCCGATAGCTGAGATAATGTTGCTATAACCCGGTACAGAGCGCTGAATCATGTCAGGAAATACTTCTGCCACGCGCTCATCAAAGGTGAAATCCCCAATTTTATCGATTGGAGCCGAAAAAATAGTATCTGGATTGCTGTTAGGGTTCATAACTCGATTCTCTTAGCCCGGAATAACGCCTATTTCCGATCATCAGCCATTAAAAAGGCGCGTATTTTATGTGAATTTTACCCTTCTGTCATGTTTTGCCGTCAATCGCTTCAGAACATCTGTATCTGTGCGTTGCCATCGTTGGCTGGAAATGGGTTTAAGTCGGGTAAGGCGGCCTTTAGTTGCAGTTGTTTGTATAGGTTAGCCGCTAACTCAGGCGCGACGATGTTATCTGCAGTGTGAATCATCACGTAAGGTTGCTTGCCTTGCTCAATCCACATTGTCAGTTTGCTCAGCCAAGGGATGAAAAAGTCATAGTTTTGCTCTTCTTCCGGGTGGCCGATAAATCGAATCATTGGATGGTTAGCGGTAGCAATGGCGTGAACGGGCACTCGCGGTTTCTTTTGCTGGGCATCAATAATCGCTTCGTTGTCAGGTTTGGCGGCAAATACTGGGCGGCTGTCCATAATGATGCGATCGTAGCCTTGCTCAATGAGCCAAGCATTGAGCGCTTTCTCGGCATCGCCTTTAGCAAAGAAATCAGGATGGCGAACCTCAATACCGATAGGGTAGTGGGGTGGGAATAGCGCACAAAACTGCTTTAAACGATCTAAATGCTCTGGGCCAAACGCGGCAGGGAGTTGAATGGTCCATTGACCTATTCGGTCATGGAGTGGCTGCATTATCGACATAAAGCTTTTCAGCTCTGCCTGACATCCGCGCAACATCTGTTGGTGAGTGATAGTTTGTGGCAACTTAAAGGTAAAGCGAAAGTCATCGTGGGTAGCGGCGCGCCAGTTATTGACTGTGACACTATTAGGAGTGGCGTAAAAAGTGGTATTACCTTCAACGGTGTGGAACACGCTAGCGTATTTTTCTAGTCTTTCACCGGGCTTGGTGCCACTGCCATAGAAGCGTTTTTGCCAGTTATTGTGCGACCACATGGTCAGGCCGAGTCTGATAGGTAAACCGTCCATATTCGCCGTGACATTCTCTTGTTTTAATTGACTGAATGAGAGTTTTGCCGAACTCCCCATATTAGGGCTATAATCAGCGCCAATTTTTACATATTGCTGCGGTTTTGCGCCTTTACTGGTTCAAAAAGCATCAATAGATAGTAAATCGCAATAAATTGTACGTTAGGTGGTCGATCTCGGCCCACTTTCAGCGTATAAATGGAACTTTGCTCTATGGGTAAACTTAACACCGATAGAGAGTAATCAACAAATTTTAAGAGATTGGGAAATTCATTATGCGTACCCATTACTGTGGTCACCTGAACAAGTCCCTTGCAGGACAAACTGTAGAACTTTGCGGCTGGGTTAACCGTCGCCGTGATTTAGGCGGTCTTATTTTCATCGATATGCGAGATCGTGAAGGCGTTGTTCAGGTAGTTGTCGATCCAGATATGGCAGAGGCGTACGCAGTGGCTAACACGCTACGTAATGAATTCTGTATCAAGCTAACGGGTGAAGTTCGTGTTCGTCCAGATAGCCAAGTAAACAAAGACATGGCAACGGGTGAAGTTGAGATCATTGCTAAAGGCCTTGAAATCATCAACCGTGCAGACGTTCTGCCGCTAGACTTCAACCAGAACAACTCTGAAGAGCAGCGTCTTAAGTACCGTTACCTAGATCTACGTCGTCCTGAGATGAGCGATCGCATCAAGCTACGTGCAAAAGCTTCAAGCTTTGTTCGTCGTTTCCTAGATGACAACGGCTTCCTAGACATCGAAACACCAGTACTAACGAAAGCGACGCCAGAAGGTGCGCGTGACTACCTAGTACCAAGCCGTGTTCACAAAGGTAGCTTCTACGCACTTCCTCAGTCTCCACAGCTATTTAAACAGCTGCTGATGATGTCTGGTTTTGATCGTTACTACCAAATCGTTAAGTGTTTCCGTGATGAAGACTTGCGTGCTGACCGTCAGCCAGAGTTCACTCAGATCGATATCGAGACGTCATTCATGACGGTCGACCAAGTTCGTGCAACGACAGAGAAGATGGTTCGCGACATGTGGCAAGAGCTACTAAACGTTGACCTAGGTGAGTTCCCAGTCATGCCATTTAGCGAAGCGATTCGTCGTTTCGGTTCTGACAAGCCAGATCTACGCAACCCACTAGAGCTTGTGGACGTTGCTGACTTAGTGAAAGACGTTGAGTTCAAAGTCTTCTCTGGCCCTGCAAATGATGACAAAGGTCGCGTTGCAGTCATCCGCGTACCAGGTGGTGCTAAACTAACTCGCAAGCAGATCGACGGTTACGGTGAGTTCGTTGGTATCTACGGTGCGAAAGGTCTAGCTTGGATGAAGGTTAACGACCGCGCTGCAGGCATGGAAGGTATTCAGTCTCCAGTCGCTAAGTTTCTAAACGAAGAAGTGATTAACGGCATTCTTGATCGCACTGGCGCAGAGACTGGCGATATCATCCTATTCGGTGCAGACAAAGCAAACACAGTTGCAGAAGCAATGGGCGCGCTACGTCTGAAACTAGGTACTGACCTTGAGCTAACAGACACTGAAGCATGGACTCCGCTATGGGTTGTTGACTTCCCAATGTTTGAAGAAGATGACGAAGGCAACCTACACGCTATGCACCACCCATTCACATCGCCATTAGGTGTGACTGCAGAGGAGCTTAAAGCGAACCCAGCGGCTGCAAACTCAAACGCATACGACATGGTAATCAACGGCTACGAAGTGGGTGGTGGTTCTGTACGTATCCACAACGCTGAAATGCAATCAGCAGTATTTGATATCCTAGGTATCGAAGCTGACGAGCAACAAGCGAAGTTTGGCTTCCTACTAGACGCACTTAAGTACGGCACGCCTCCACACGCAGGTCTAGCATTCGGTCTTGACCGTCTAGTAATGCTGCTATGTGGTACAGAGAACATCCGTGATGTTATCGCATTCCCGAAAACAACTAACGCAAGCTGTCTACTAACAGACGCGCCAAGCCTAGCGAACCCAGCGGCGCTTGAAGAGCTAGCGATTGCGGTTAAAGCTGCAGAGAAGAAAGAACAAGAGTAAATACTCTTCAACTATTTTGAGTATTTGATTTCTCTGAATAGCAAAAGCCGCTTCAATAAATTGAAGCGGCTTTTTTTTTTTACGTCTATAGGTTGTCTATAGCGCGCTGATGGTTACTGCTTTGGTTAAGAAGTTAAACTGCACTTGGAACGCACCATCGCTATCTGGCGTGAAGCTGATGTTGCCTGAGTTGTTAGCAAATGGCAGAGAGTCTGCGCCAGCAATAACGGCATCGGCACCATGCTCGCACTGTCCCCAACCACCACAAGTAAACTTGAACTCATAAGATGAGCCTGCAGTTAGCGTAGCGGTAGTGAAAGTAACTTGGCCGCTTGTCTCTGCACTCATCTTACGGTTAGCCGTATGATCCCAACCGCCAGATAGTGAGCCAGGGATGAACCACTCTTTATCCACATAGCTTTCGACTAATTGTGCATCAAGAACTACCGGTGAGTCTGTATTTGTCGCATCAAGCTTGAACTGGTACATGCCTAGTCCTTGGAAGTTTGATGGACAATCGCTACCGCCGCAGCTGAACTGCTCATCCCATGATCCCATGGTGAACTTGTAACCTGTGTCGCTATCTAGGCCAAGTGTCACACCGTAGACGCCTTCGCCTAGGTAAGGAATCTCAATTGCCGCTGGGTTCCATACTGCGAGAGGGAAGCCACCCGCAATGTAGACTTTGCGCGTGCCAAATGGAGGTAGGTCACCGAGCTTTTCTGATACAGGCAAGCCTAGACCACGTTCGCCATCCCGCGCTTGCTCAAACACTGCCACAGACCAAGCAGGAACTTCAAAGGCTTGGTTAGTTGCATTGAAGTAAGCACCGTTAGACATGTTGCCTTCGTTATGCGTAGCGCTTAGTTCGAAGCCGCTTAACTCAATACGGTTGCCAGTATGATCATTGAAGTAGCCGAACGATTGATGATCTGGCGTTGCGTTGAGCACGATAACCAAGGCATCTAGGTTCGGATCAATGTCTGAGCTCTGGGTGATGCCGTTGTCCACCGTCATGACGATCAAGCCCGGAGTTTGCGCACTACCCGTATTGCGGAAATCAACGCGATTGATGATCTCCTCGCCACTAGGCAGGGTAAACAACTTGCTTGATTGACGGAGGCGCAGTAGCTCTTTGTAGTTGACAAGCATAGCGTCAATGTCAGATGGAGTAGGCTGCGAGTTTACGTCCGCAATTGCACGTTCTATTTGGTCGTAGTTGGCGATGTCTTTTTCCGCCGCAGGCAAGCCTTTGTTCCAGTTGTTGTCTGAACGGGTAAAGTCGATAAGGTTGTACCAATCGCCAAAGTCGTAGGAGTCGCGCTGCATCGATTTCGAGCGAAGCAGTTCCCCGCCCATATGATTGAATGGCATTGCTTGACCTAATAGTACGCTTGCTGCACCAATGGTCTGCATTCTTACTCTTACGTTTGTGCTAGCAGATTCTGCAACCTTATACATATTGATATCCCAAAACGTCTGGTTGTCGTGTTTCGACACATAGTTTTGGATTTCCCACGGCTGGTCGGCATAACCTGCCGCTTGGCCATTGTAGTCAATATCTTGACCGAGCAAGGTTTGATTGGTCGAGTCGACCATCTTGAAGGTCTTCAAGTTACCCGCCATACCTAAACGAATCAGATCCGCTTGGTGTAGTGCACGTCCAAGCTCGATTTCTGCTTCTTCACCGCTGTAATTGGTGAGCTCATTTGGCAGAACAGCAGCACCGGTCGCGAAGCCTTGCATGCGGCGAATATCATCACCAGATTCGAATGGGCTACCGCCACGCGCAGCGTCACGCAGTCGGTCAGAGAACGAACCGATACCTGTGCCACCTAAGTGTTTCTGAGTGGCTTGAACAAAGCGCTTGTCATCTGCCACTTCACCGAAATTCCAACCTTCACCGTAGAAGTAAACTTCAGGATTGATTTCACGCGCAGCAGCTAATGTTTGCTCTATCTGGCTCAGTGGGTGGTGGCCCATCAGATCCCAACGGAAGGCATCAATTTTGTAGTCGCGAACCCATGTTTGAATCGAGTCGTCAATGAGTTTGGCGAACATTGCATGCTCTGGTGCGGTGTTTTCACAACAGGTCGAGGTTTCAACCGCACCTGTATCAGGCACCAGACGGTGATAGTAAAGCGGCACGACTTTATCGAGTACAGACTTATCGCTTTGATAACCTGAAGCATTGGTATGGTTGTAGACCACATCAACGACCACGTTCATACCGATGTCTTGTTTCACCGCTTGAACCATTTCACGGAACTCGACGATACGCTGTGTACCTTCCGCATCTGTTGCGTAAGAACCTTCCGGCACTGTGTAGTGGAATGGGTCATAACCCCAGTTGTAGCCGTCGACGCTACGTACGTACTGAGTTAGGTCTTGTACCAGTGGTGTTGCTTTGTTGTCTGAGTTTAAGAGCTCAGCATAGACGTCAGCAATGGTTAGCCCACTATCACAGTAACCACTGAAGTTAACATCACTGTTTACTGCTGATACTAGGTTACATAGTTTGCTAAACGGTTCATCGATGTTGGCAACCTGCTCAGGATCTTCATTGATGGTTGCAATATCGAACACTGGCATTAGGTGCAAGTGAGTCATACCGGCTTGTTGCAGCTCTTTGAGGTGATTGACTGGCGCAGTACCACTCTCAGTAAACGCTAGGTATTTACCTTTGTTGTCAGTAGATGCGTCATGAGCGGAGAAATCACGCACATGGGATTCGTAGATCGTTACTTTTGCTAAGTCACCGTTGGCTTCATTTTGCGAATGAGGCGCTTGGAGTGAATCCCAACCCGATGGTTTTAAGTCATTTGAATTAAGGTTGATGGCTTGACTGTGAGTTGAGTTGGTTGCCAAGCTCACTGAGTATGGGTCGGTCACTTCGTATTCTGCGGTGACTTGATCGCGCGGTTGGAAAACCTTCATCGCATAGCGGTAGTACTTACCGTCTACCGCGCGAATACGTTTCTTCACGGTCCAACTCCCTGAGTAGATATCTTCAGTCATTGGGTAGCGTTTGAGCTCAACCTTGTTTTCGTCATAAACAACTAGGTCGACGTCTTGAGCGGTTGGTGCCCAAAGGCGGAAGGTGACTCGGCTGTCATCATAAACGGCACCAAATTCAAGCTCAGTGGCCTCTGGGGCAAACATAGCGTCTAGTGCGCCTGCATATTGCACACCAGTGACAGAGCGAAGTGTTGCTGGCTCCTCTAGTCCATTACTGTCAGAAGCTACGGCGACTAAGCTGGTCTTAACTAAACCATATAGAGCAGCGGGTACTTCAAACGCTGGGTAGTCGGCTAGGTGAGGGTAACGCGTTTGTTGCTCATCGTTTAGTGAGGTTGGCGTCAGTTTAATTGAAAGTGCACTGACCACTCCTTGGTCTGAAACTTGATAGTTCCCTTTCTCTGAGAACATGATCTGAACTTGGTCAGCACCTTGAGCGCCTTTCCAGACTAGTGTTCTTTCATCCAATAAGATCGCGCCAACAGTATCAACATTGAAGCCTAGATCAAGGTTGTCGTATACAAAGGTTCGGCTAGCGTAAGCAGTACTGTCTCCAGGAACGTAAGTTACTGAAGGCTGAGTATCAATAGCAGAAATATCGACGGTTAAATCAGATCCAATGATCTTATCTTTATTGCCGTTACGCACAATCGCATTGAAACACTGGCTAGGGTCATCAGTAACCGGTACATACCAGATAGGACCGTACTGGTCCGCCGCATCAGGCGTGACGGAGGTGTCATCCCATCCGTTGTTGAACCCAGCAGGATCGCCAGCTGCACAAGGTGTGCCGTTGTTCCATAGGTGAAGGTTGTAGTTGGCATAACCATTTAAGCCTTGTCCCGCTTCTTGGTAATCACCCATTGGGTCATACAGTTGGATGGCAAAGTGACCGGCTGGTGGCGCTGCAAGTTCACCCGGTGCATCGATTTGAGGCAGCTTAACATCGGTGCCTTTTTGATCGAGGCCAAGCGATGTGAGTAGGGTCGCGCGGCGGTTCTCGTTCACCACTTCCCCTTGTTCTGTAATGCCTTGGTACTGAGCTTGAGGATCAAGTGTTACTGAAACTACGTCAGAACCTTTGTGGCTGACAGTACATGAACCAGAGGCTTTGCGCGATTTAAGCAACCAGTATGGGCCATACTCATCGGTACCGTCGGCGCGGAACTTCTTGTTGCCACACTTTAATACCCAGTCACGATTGTTAGCGCCATGTGGGTGGAAAAAAGCGTTCTCTTCCGGCGTTACTATGTAGCTGATTAAGCGCTGTTTCTCGGTAACCTCTGGCTCTTTTGGCATTTCACACCAAGCAGGAATGTTGATCTGATCGGCTGATTGTTGAGGTGTTGTACAGTCGGTTTCTTGCTGACAAGCCAAGAGCAGCGGCACGGTAAGTACCGGTAGCATGGTTTTACTCAGTGTCGACAATTTCAATTGTTGTTTCACGTTTCACGTCCATTGTTATAGTAGGCTTTGCGATCTTAGAGGGAATGACTGCCAACAATGTGTGAGCGATTTAGGCTAAGTTATTTCTTGGTGCGAAAATTACGCTTTCGGGACTCGTGGTCACAATTTAAGCAGTGTTATGGGGTGAAATGCGTGATATGGGATCAGTTGTTTAAGCAAAATCGCTAGAGGGGAAGTAGAGAGAGAGGAGGATAAAACCTCGGTCTCATCCCTAACGTTATGTGATGTGTATGCCTAAAATGAGTGGCTTATTTCGCTTTAGAAAATAGCTAACATTATGATAATTAAACTAAAGTACTAGATTTGAACCTCTTTCCACTCTCCTGAAGAAAGGTCATCAAGAGTAAACCCACCCATCGAGTAACGAATCAATCTTAGTGTTGGGTAGCCGATGTGAGCGGTCATTCGCCTTACTTGTCGGTTACGTCCTTCAATGATGGTAATCGCTAGCCAAGTGGTTGGAATATTGGCTCTGAATCGAACGGGTGGGGTACGTTCCCACACATCAGGTTGTTCGATAACCTCAATGGTTGCGGGAAGCGTCATGCCATCTTTAAGCTCGACTCCTTTACGAAGTTTGTCTAGATCTGCTTGTGAAGGCGCACCATCGACTTGCACCCAGTAGGTTTTTGGCGACTTAGATTTAGGCTGAGTAAGCTTGGCTTGCAATATACCGTCATTCGTTAACACCATAAGCCCTTCACTATCGCGGTCGAGTCGGCCTGCCGCATAAACATCTTTTATTGGGATAAAGTCAGCAAGTGTTTTTCTTCCTTCACCATCGGTAAACTGGCTTAGGGTGTCGAAAGGCTTGTTGAATAGGATCACTTTGCGATCTTCAGGCGCAATTTTGGGTTTATTACTGGCTGTTTTTTTTCTATTGCGAGAGGAATGCCCGCTGTATCCTTTAGTCGTAGAAGGACGTTTAAAACTGTTTTTTCCCTTTCTTGGATCAGAGGATTTAGCGTCATGCTTTGGACGTGGGGGCATGTTAACTACCTTGCAAAAATGTAAACGAAGTGTACCTAAAACTATTAACGAGATGCAGAATGAGATATCATTTGCGCGCCCGAAAACAGGTTCGGAGCACAGAATAATAGACTATTCTTTGAATTTTGTTTAATTATATCTATTCAAAACTATTTGCTCTCAAGGATGTCGCTTACTAAGTGACCAAAACAAAAAGAGACAGAAAAAATCGCAGCAAGTGAGGGGATTAATCATAACTTGTTAGCGGACACACACATAGGATCACGGTTAAGGTGATCCGGTTAGAACAATAGGGAAATTTCATGCCTACAGAAAAACCTACCATTATATATACCATTACTGACGAAGCACCTGCACTAGCGACATACTCTCTACTACCGATTATTCAATCATTTACTGCTTCTTCAGGCATCAACGTCGACACTCGTGATATCTCTCTCGCTGGGCGTATTATTGCTAACTTCCCAGAGTATCTAACAGACGAGCAACGCATTGGTGACGCCCTAGCTGAACTAGGTGAACTGGCTAAAACGCCAGAAGCTAACATCATAAAACTGCCAAACATCTCAGCTTCAATTCCGCAACTGCAAGCGGCAATCAAA
>NZ_JATABG010000073.1:0-13462 GCF_036533755.1 Vibrio sp. M260118
CCTGGGCTAGAAGTTGAAGCGCCAACTACTGAGATTGATGAACCGATTGAGCTCGACGATTTGGAGCTACCAGAATTTGGTGAAGAAGACGCACTAGCTGAAATGGCCGCTGAGCCCGAGCTAGAAGTTGAAGCGCCAACTGCTGAAATCGACGAATCGACTGGGCTAGATGACTCAGAACTGCCAGAGCTAAACGTAGAACAAGCACTAGCAGAAGCGACAGAAGAGCCAATTGAGTTTGATGAACTCGATCTACCTGAGTACAACGAGGAAGACGCGCTAGGCGATGTAGAGCCAACCAGTGATGAGTCAGCGCAAGATGACTTTGAACTAGAACCCGTTGAGCTGCCTGAACTAAGCGAAATCCCTTCGGAGAACGTGAGCCCTGCTGTCGAAGAAAGTGATTTAGCCCACCAAGATTACGATGAAAAGGCCTTCGATGAGCTTTTGTCGGAAGAGGAGCAAGAACAGACACCAAGCTTCTCTTTTGATGCGCCACTAGATACGACTACTACAGATAGCGCAGGTATGGATATTGGTGCCATGCTTGAAATGGGTGAAGACTGGAACGGCTTTAGCCTTTCACCTGAGCAACAGGCAAGCATTTCAGATGATATTCCTGATGACCAAGCGGATATCTGGTCGCAAGATAATGTCCCTGAACAGGCGCAGATTCTCGATGAAAACTGGGAAGATCAACCTGACCTTGAAGATTTCAATCCGAAAGAGAATAGCTACCGCACCATTGATGAGTTAATGGCTGAAGTGGAATCGGAGGAAGAGCAAGAGATCGATGATGAGCTCAAACTCGATGTTGGTTTGAATGACTTCCCTGATGTCATTGGCGATATCGGTGATGCGACAGATATTGACGCCAACGCGGAAGCTGCGGGTAAGTTAGATTTAGCGAAAATCTATGTCGAGATGAACGACTCCCAAGGAGCCATTAAGTTACTTGAAGAGGCGATTGTCGATGGTACCGATGAAATCCGTCGCGAGGCTAAGAACCTGATTGATGCTATTAACAACAGTTAAGCGCTGATAGATGGGTAAGGGGGCGGTTTAGCCCCCTTATTTTTTGGTATATACTTGCCGCCCATAAATTTGGGTCTATCGATCCTAGTTCAAATAATCCAACGAGAACATCTAGATGAGAATTGCTTTAGGCATTGAATACAATGGCACTCAATATTTTGGTTGGCAGCGCCAACGAGAAGTGAAAAGCGTCCAAGAGAAGTTAGAACGCGCATTGAGCATCGTTGCAAACCATCCTATTGAAGTTCAGTGTGCTGGCCGCACCGATGCAGGTGTTCATGGTACGGGGCAGGTTGTCCATTTTGATACCACAGCAACGCGCAAAATGGTGGCTTGGACCATGGGTGCCAATGCTAACCTACCCGATGATATCGCTGTACGTTGGGCGAAAGAGGTGCCTGAAGAGTTTCATGCACGTTTCTCAGCAACGGCGCGTCGCTATCGCTACATCATCTTCAACAGTGCTCTTCGTCCGGGTATTTTGTCTTCTGGGGTTAGCCACTACCACGGTGAGCTTGATGAGCAGAAAATGCATCAAGCGGCGCAATATCTGCTAGGCGAGAATGACTTTACTTCGTTCAGAGCAACCCACTGCCAGTCACGCAGTCCGTGGCGCAATATGATGCACATTAATGTCACTCGTCATAACCAATATGTAGTGATTGATATTAAAGCGAATGCGTTTGTACACCACATGGTACGTAATATTACCGGTAGCCTTATCTGTGTCGGTCGAGGTGAGCAGAAACCGGAATGGATTAAACAGCTTCTGGAGATCAAAGATCGCAAGCAAGCAGGGGCGACAGCTAAGGCTGAAGGCTTATACTTGGTAGACGTTGATTACCCAGAAGAATTCCAATTGCCAAGAGTGCCGATCGGACCACTATTTTTGCCAGACAATTTGAACTAAACCGTGGTAAATTGTCGAACTAATCAGGTCTTTAGTGTGTGCGGTCTGTATTCAAGAAATAGGTACAACCAGTTTTTTGTCTACACTTGGCATTTAATATGCTTTAATCCTCACGCGTAAATTCAGAATTTGTTTCCCGCGCTTTTGGCGTGGGATTAGAGAGAAAAGGTCTTCCATGAGTTGGCTTGAAAAGATTTTAGAAAAAAGCAACATCGTAAGTTCACGTAAAGCGTCTATCCCTGAAGGGGTTTGGACAAAATGTACTTCATGTGAGCAAGTGCTTTACCACGCTGAACTAGAGCGTAACCTAGAAGTATGTCCGAAATGTGACCATCACATGCGTATGCGTGCCCGTCGTCGCCTTGAAACTTTCCTAGACGAAGATAACCGTGTAGAGATTGCCGACGAGCTTGAGCCGCAAGACAAACTGAAATTCAGAGACTCGAAGAAATACAAAGATCGTATTTCAGCAGCTCAGAAGAGCAGTGGCGAAAAAGACGCACTTGTCGTAATGAAAGGTGAGCTTCTTGGTCAACCTATCGTAGCTTGTGCCTTCGACTTCTCATTTGTGGGTGGTTCAATGGGCTCTGTGGTCGGTGCGCGTTTTGTTCGTGCAGCAGAAGCCGCGATGGAAGCAAACTGTGGTTTGGTTTGTTTCTCAGCAAGTGGTGGCGCACGCATGCAAGAGGCGTTGATGTCTCTAATGCAAATGGCAAAAACCAGTGCGGCTTTAGAGCGTATGTCTGCTAAAGGCCTACCTTTTATTTCAGTAATGACTGACCCAACAATGGGTGGCGTATCAGCAAGTTTAGCTATGCTTGGCGACATCAACATTGGCGAGCCAAAAGCCCTAATCGGTTTTGCTGGTCGTCGTGTTATCGAACAAACGGTACGTGAAGATCTTCCTGAAGGCTTCCAACGCAGTGAGTTCCTACTTGAGCACGGTGCGATTGATATGATCGTTGATCGCCGTGAAATGCGCCAACGTATCGGTAGCCTAATGGCGAAGATGAACAACAAACCATCACCTTTGGTGGTTTCTGTTAACGATTCGCCAAATGAACCTGCTTATTCTGTACCAGAAGCAGACGAAAAAGGGTAAAGTAACTCACTAACAAGCAACCACAATCAATTGGTTATAGTTAGATGAGTCAAAACCAAGTTCCCCAAGCCACATCCTCTCTACAGGTGTGGCTTGATTATTTAACCAACGTTCATACCTCAGCGATCGATCTCGGTCTAGATCGCGTTCAAGCTGTTGCTCAAGCAGCGAATCTCACTAAACCTGCTCCTACTGTTATTACCGTTGCTGGTACCAATGGCAAAGGTTCAACCTGTGCTTTGATGGAAGCGATCCTGCTTGACGCTGGTTACACGGTCGGTGTTTACAGCTCTCCGCACCTTATTCGTTACAACGAACGTGTGCGTATCAATGGCGAAGACCTCAGCGACGAAAAGCACGTGCAAGCGTTCGACTTTATTGAAAAACAGCGCGGTGATATTAGCTTAAGCTTTTTCGAGTACGGCACTCTAGCTGCTTTGCGTTTATTTCAAACCGAGAAGGTGGAAGTGGTACTGCTTGAAGTTGGATTAGGTGGACGCTTAGACGCGACTAACGTGGTTGACCATGATATCTCAGTGATCACTAGCCTAGCCATTGATCATGTTGACTGGTTAGGTGATGACATCAACGTCATTGGCTTTGAAAAAGCGGGCATCTACCGCAGTGGTAAACCAGCCATTTGTGGTCAGCCTAAAGCGCCAGCTACCGTTGCTGCGCACGCTGATGATATTGGCGCTGAGTTCTATGCTGTTGATATTCAGTACAGCTACAAGCTGCAAAGCGAGTCGGTTTGGCAGTGGACACATGGTTGCTACACGCTCGATGACTTACCCGTACCAGGCTTACCGCTTCAAAACGCAGCTACGGCGCTGATGGCGTTAGCGACTGCCAACCTAGACCTTAGCGACGTTAATATCGTTAATGGCCTAAACAAGGCTAAACTACCGGGTCGTATGCAAGTACTAAGCTTAGAGCCAACGATATTGCTCGATGTGGCGCACAACCCGCACTCCGCAGAGTACTTAGTAGAACGAGTAGGGCGAGAGTGCCAAGGCAAGAACATTCATATTGTGGTCGCTATGCTGCACGATAAAGACGTACAAGCGACTTTGAATGCTTTGAACCCAATTGCGGCGAAATGGTATCCAGCGTCTCTCTCTGGCCCTCGTGCGGCAAGTGCAGAGGAATTGTGTCAGTACCTGCCTACAGGCACTCAGCAGTATGCAAACCCAGTGGCAGCATTTGAAACTGCAGTGACAAATGCCGAGCCGCAAGATGTTATTCTGGTGGTTGGTTCGTTCCACACTGTGGGTGAAGTCCTAGAGCACTGGCAAAATAAAGGTGAATAAATGGCAAGCAAATTTCAAAATCGTCTCGTAGGCACCATTATTCTTGTGGCGATAGGCATTATTGTTTTACCCGATGTGCTAGACGGCAAGAAGAGTCATTACAAGGAAGAGATCGCGAGCATTCCGCTTAAACCAGAGCTTGATAGCGATCTTGAGAGCTTTGAAGTACTTGAACCGGTTGATGATAGCCAAAGCCTACCTGACACCCCTGTAGAAATCGTGATTGATGGCGCAGACGAGGTCGCGGATAATAAGCCGCTACCAGTGGTCATCAAAGAGGTTCCAGAGCGTAACGAGTATCAAGATAGCGCGTGGATTATCCAGTTGATGGCGCTTAAAAATGCCGACAATGCGAAGAACTTGGTAAAGGATCTACAAAAGCGTGGTTACCAAGCGCACACCAAACCAGAGAATGCTTTCACCCGAGTCATTATTGGCCCGGATGTATCGAAGAGCAAACTAGAGCGTCAGATCATTGAACTGGAAAAAATTACCGGTTCTAGAGGTCAACTGCTCAAATTTAAACCACTAAACCCATAAGAAAACGTTTGCGTCAGCTTTTTTTCTGTTAAAATGCGCGCCAACTTAAGATGTAAGTACACAAATGAATCCATTAGATATTGTCATTTTAGGTGTGATCGGCCTGTCGGCTTTGATCAGTTTAGTTCGTGGTTTCGCTAAAGAAGCGTTGTCATTGGTGATTTGGTTTGGAGCCTTTTTTATCGCGAGTCAGTACTACGCGAAGTTAGCGGTCTACTTTACCAATATCGAAGACGACATGGTTCGTAACGGTGCTGCTATTGCGGCGTTGTTTATCGCGACACTCATCGTTGGTGCTCTCATTAACTATGTGATTGCCCAATTGGTTGAGAAAACGGGCTTGTCGGGCACAGATAGAATACTGGGTATCGTCTTTGGCGCTTTGCGTGGTGTCTTGATTGTATCTGCCGGACTATTTTTTATGGATGCGTTTACTTCGTTTCCAGATTCACAGTGGTGGAGAGGGTCTCAATTGGTGCCGGAGTTTAGCCGCGTCATTGCCCCTTTCTTCGAACACTTACAAGCAACATCTAGTTTCTTATCTGGCGCGCTATAACGCGCCAGTCATAGTCAAAATCGAGGGTTAGGACATGTGTGGTATTGTTGGAATCGTGGGCACTACGCCTGTAAACCAGTCTATCTATGACGCATTGACGGTATTGCAGCATCGTGGCCAAGATGCCGCGGGTATTTGTACCATAGAAAGCAATCGTTTTCGTCTGAGAAAAGCGAACGGTTTAGTGAAAGATGTGTTTGAAGCAAAACACATGCAAAGACTGCAAGGCAGCGTTGGTATCGGCCACGTTCGTTACCCAACGGCTGGTAGTTCAAGTGCTTCTGAGGCTCAGCCATTCTATGTAAACTCTCCATTTGGTATCACACTTGCGCACAATGGTAACCTAACCAACGCAGCGGAAGTTCGTGAAAAGCTATTTGCCAAAGACCGTCGTCATGTCAACACGACTTCAGACTCCGAAGTTCTGCTTAACGTTCTAGCTCACGAAATCGACACCGTAAAAGGTAACGTCACTGCTGATGATGTCTTCCGCGCAGTAACCAACGTTCACCGTACCATTAAAGGTGCCTACGCAGTGACTGCAATGATCATCGGTCACGGTATGGTTGCTTTCCGCGACCCTAATGGCATTCGCCCTCTATGCCTTGGTAAGCGTGAAATCGAAGGCAAAGTCGAGTACATGGTGGCTTCTGAATCGGTAGCTCTCGATGCAGTAGGCTTTGACTTCCTGCGTGACGTCGCACCAGGTGAAGCCATTTACGCTACTTTTGACGGTGAACTTCACACTAAACAGTGTGCCGATAATCCAAAACTTAACCCATGTATCTTCGAGTTTGTATACTTCGCTCGCCCAGATTCGTTTATTGATAAGATCTCGGTATACAGCGCACGCGTTGAAATGGGTAAAAAGCTTGGCGACCGCATCCGTGACGAGTACGAACATCTAGATATTGATGTTGTTATCCCAATCCCAGAAACGTCGTGTGATATCGCGCTACAGATTGCTCAGGCGATTGATAAGCCATACCGCCAAGGTTTCGTTAAGAACCGCTACGTTGGCCGTACTTTCATTATGCCGGGCCAACAGCAGCGTAAGAAATCAGTACGTCGCAAGCTAAACGCAATCCGTTCAGAGTTCAAAGACAAGAACGTACTACTGGTTGATGACTCAATCGTTCGTGGTACAACTTCTGAGCAGATCATAGAGATGGCACGAGACTCAGGTGCGAAGAAAGTATTCATGGTGTCAGCAGCGCCAGAGATTCGCTTTCCGAATGTTTACGGCATCGACATGCCAAGTGCAAGTGAGCTAATTGCTCACGGCCGTGACAATGACGCTATCTGTAAGCAAATTGGCGCAGATGAGCTTATCTTCCAAACTATCGAAGATTTAGTTGATGCTGTTGGTATGGGCAATCGCGAAGTAGAGCGTTTCGAGACCTCTGTATTCAGCGGTGAATACGTAACAGGCGATATCGACCAAAGCTATCTGGATTTTCTAGAGTCACTGCGCAGCGACGACGCGAAAGTACAACGTGAAATCCAGCAAGACCTAGCGAACTTAGAGTTGCATAACGAAGGCGCTTAAGGCGCTAACCTTATAGTGATTTAAAGAAAGCCGATGCCTATGCATCGGCTTTTTGTTGGGAAAGACAATGCTTCTAGCTACTCGGTTACAGCAGTAGTCGCCAAAGTCGATATTTCAGCTAGAATTCATTGTGAACGTTAGTACTAGGAAAAACACAATGAAAAAACGAGTTCTCTTAATGTGTGCTGCTTTGATGATGCTAGTTGGGTGTGCTGATTCTCATAAACTAAATGTAACTAAAACAGATAGTAATGTTCGCCTGAACCCAAATCATGCTGTCTACATCGCGTTGTCAAAAGATGGTCAGTATGGAAGCCACTATTATTCTGGTTCAGGGAGCATGGTTAGCCAAACCATCAAGGGCGAGTTGTTTGCGACGTTAAACAACGTAGTAATCGCGAATAAGCCTCAAGACTATGCTGTCGCGCTAGATTTTGCTCGCTCACGTAAGTTTGATTATTTAGTGTACCCAACGATTTTGCATTGGGAAGATCGCGCCACTGAATGGTCTGCTAAGGCGGACAGAATTAAAGTCAAAATGGTGGTTGTAGAAGTAAAATCCGGCCTTGTCGTTAAGTCTGGGATTATTGAGGGGAAAAGTGGTTTAGCTACTTTTGGTGGTGATAAACCTCAAGACTTACTTCCGGATCCGACCAAAGAATTCTTTTCTAGTATGTTGTAGAAAGATGACCAACTCAGTTGTACTTTCTTCTGGGGGATGATGGTTTGATTCATTGAATTGAAAAGGGTTGATGGATATGTCAGCCCTGTAAACATTTTCTCGCTTTCCGTAGGACGAAGTCCGTTCTCGCATCCAACTCCCATATCCGACTCTCCATTCTTAGTAAGTGTTTGACAAGCATCAATATAACTACTTACCCTAAACGCGAATTAGTTTGAAATGCAGTAGACAACTTCAAGGATGTAACAATGAAAAAGCTGTTAATAGTGGTTGTGATGTTCTTTTCTTCACATGCTCTCGCCGATACTGCGCAAGATGTATTAGAAGTTATCGAAGCGAACTTGAAGTACACGCAAAACGAGGATGTAGAGGCGACGGTTGCGACGATGCACCCAGATTCTCTGTCCTACTATCCTAGTAAGCATATGATGGAGCAACTGTTTCCAGCATACGATTTAAAATACGTGTTATTGGATTATAAATTTCTGGGGTCTGATGCAGACTACGCTTACGCGCGTGTTCTTATTAGAACCACCAAAGTGGATGGCGCTGAGTTTAGAGATAATGAAATTGATGCCATACAAGTTTTTAAACAAGATAACGGCAAATGGAAGCTGTTTTCTCAAGCAAATATGACGATTAACTATCTATAGTACCTCGGGTAGGTGATGTTTGTCGTAGATGTCGACGAGCGCCCAGACTCGCCAATTCTTCGCTTTTAGGATTAGTTGTCAAAAGGGTTGACGTAAATGCAACCCTTGTAAATCGTTTCAACTCTCTAGCTTCTCACCCGATATAGCTGGCTAATCATAAACATCGCCGTAGCGCTAATAACTACCGAAGGGCCTGCTGGAGTGTCGTAGTGCCATGATAGGCTCAAACCAAGTAGCACGGCGATAGCACCGACAATAGAGGCGAGTATAGCCATTTGCTCTGGGGCATTGGCAAAGCGTCGAGCAGTAGCAGCCGGGATGATCAGCAGTGATGTCATGATCAGCGCGCCGACAAACTTCATACCAATCGCGATCACTAGGCCAACCATCAGCATCAGTAGCAGGCGCATTAGGTCAACATTGTGGCCCTCAACCGCAGCTAAATCTTCATTAACTGTGGTGGAAAGCAGCGAGCGCCAGAACAGCATGAGTACCGCTGAAACTACAGCAACACCAATATAGATATAGACGAGATCCTCTGGAGTTACGGCGAGCAAGTCACCGAACAAGTAACTCATTAAGTCGATACGTACGTTATCTAGGAAGCTGACTGCAACCAACCCGAGTGATAGCGCACTGTGGGCTAGGATACCGAGTAGGGTATCAGTCGCGACCAGTTGCTGTTTCTGAAGAGTCACTAGTATGACTGCTAACGCTAAACAACAAACAGTCAAGGCCAAGTAGAGGTTGATATCGAGCAAAAAGCCTAACGCAAGGCCCATTAAAGATGCGTGGGCGAGGGTGTCGCCAAAGTAGGCCATGCGACGCCAAACAACAAAAGAACCCAGAGGGCCTGCGATAAGTGCGATACCTAGGCCTGCCAAAATGGAAGGGAGCAAAAACTCAATCATGATGATGACCGTGAGAGTGGTGTGAACAAACATCAGCGTCACCTTCGACTGGCTCTCCAGCTAGGTCATGGTGATGATGGTTGTGCTTATGATGATAGAAAGCAAATGGTTGCTGCTGAGTATGACCAAATAGCGCGATATAGCTTGGGTGCTGTGCAATATCGGCAGGCGCACCAGAGCAACAAACATGGTGGTTAATACACACCACATCATCGGTTTTTGCCATCACTAGATGGAGATCATGCGAGACCATAAACACTGCACAGTTAAAGCGGTGACGAATCGTATCGATCAGCTCATACAGGTCGATTTGTCCTTGTACGTCGACGCCTTGGGCTGGTTCATCAAGCACGAGCAGATCTGGCCTTTGTAACAGCGCTCGCGCTAATAGTACCCGTTGGTTCTCACCACCGGATAGCGAGTGCATATTACTTTTTAGTAGATGCTCGGCCCCAACTAACTTTAGCGCATCGGTCATCTCTTGCTTACTGTATTTACCTGCTAAACGGAGGAAACGTTCAACATTTAACGGTAATGAATCATTAAGTTTTAATTTCTGCGGTACATAACCTATCTTTAAGCCTTTAGCCTTAGTTACTTTACCAGTGTAGCCTTTTAATAATCCTAATAAGACTTTGACTAGAGTAGATTTACCTGCTCCGTTAGGCCCGATTAAGGTTGTAATCTCGCCTCGATTCAGGCGTAGAGAAATGTTGTCTAGTACTTTGCGTTCACCAAACTGAACGCAAATACTATTGAGCTCGACGAGTGTCGACATGAATAGAACTCATTTGCAATTGGCTAATGTTATAATGTAACATCTATCAACTCTTTTAACCAGCTAGTATTCATCAGCTTATGAAACGTATCATTATTGCTTGTGCGATTTTGCTCGCCAGCGCTCCATTTTCCCATGCATCTACGGTGTTAACCAGTATCAAACCGATTCAACTGATTACTGTAGAACTGACAAAAAACATTTCGCAACCTGAAGTACTACTGGGCTCAAACACTTCACCGCACGACTACGCACTGCGCCCGTCCGACGTAAAGCGTCTACGTAGTGCTGACTTAGTGGTATGGTTCGGCCACGATTTAGAGCCATTTTTAGCTAAAGTGCTTGAAAAGCAGAACAATGTACTTACCCTTAGTGAGATTAAAGGCCTAGAACTGAGAGAGTTCTATGGCGGCCATCATGATCATCACGGTCATGACCATGGTACTCATGATCCTCACTTTTGGCTAGGTTATAAAACAACGCTGCAAGTGGCACGAGCAATTGTAACTAAGCTAGTAGAGATAGACGCAGAGAATAAAGCTAAGTATGAACAGAACTTTGCAGAGTTTGAACATCAGTTAACGACTCAACAGGAAGCGATTCGCGCTCAACTTAAGCCAGTCTCTCAAGCGGGTTATTTCGTTTTTCATGATGCTTACACTTACTTTGAAAAAGATTTTTCGCTAAATAATTTAGGTCACTTCACCGTTAGCCCTGAACGTAAGCCGGGTGCGAAAACTTTAATAAAAATTCGTAAGACCTTAGCTGAGAATGGAGCGCGTTGTGTATTCTCAGAACCTCAATATACTCCTGCGGTGGTTCAATCCGTGACCCGTGACAGTGATGCAAAAATCGGTATTTTAGATCCATTAGGTACCGACATCGAAGCTGTATCTGGTGGTTACTTTAAATTTAAACAGTCATTGGCTGATAGCTTTATCACCTGTTTAGCTGAGTAATGGATCACCCCGCCAAGGGCCAGAAAGTCATTGGCGGGGCGTTATCTGTGAACCATTCGAAAAAGTCATCAACTAAATCCCTTTCCTACTTGTGATTCCTTCCATTTTCTAGATAATTATTATCGCAAAATAACAAAGTGCCTTTTAAGGCTCGAACATGTCACCATGTCGTGACAACTTTATGCTGCCAGGAATCAAATTACCTTGAACAAGCTTGTAACTGTGTTGCTGCTTCTCCTATATACAGGCGTTGCTTTTGCAACCAATACATCACCGAAACTGTTTTATCCTTTGCCGACCTTGGCACAAGGCAAAGTGTTTGCGGCTAAACAGTTGTTTTTGGCTGATGATGGAGGTCTTTGGCTGCAAGATGTTCGTGATCAGGTTTTGTTCTTCGATGGTCAGAATATTCTTCCAGAGCAAGGCTCAGCACTCGACCACCAAGCATCTAAAATTGCTTTTGTTGATAACGCGTTCTGGTCTTTTTTTCATCATGAGATTTATCGCAGCGTACCTGGTCAAGATAAAGAACTAGCCTTTAGTTTAACGCCGGGCAGTGAGATTCAAAATATTGGTTCGTCTAAACGTTTTATCTGGGTATCGGATGAAACGAATTTTTATACTTACAATCTCGATAGCGAGGAAATCAAAACTTACTCTCTTTCCGAGCTTTATCAATACAATCAATCTACTCAGATTGAAATTAATGATGCAATTTTCATGTTCTCCAAATGGGTACTAGCCACTAATGCTGGGGTATTTCTTTCGCAACAGGATGAATTTGAGCATGTGGTCAGCTCCGGTAAGCATCATGTCGAGAGCTGAGCATTAGCGAAACCAGTAAAGAGTATTGGATAGGTACAGAGAACGGCTTATACGTGCACTCTTTTCTGACTGGTACAACCGAGAAGTTTGAGCAGGGTATTGGCGCGGGAAACAGCCTTTCTGGAGAAAAAATCTACGCACTTCTAAATGACCAAGTTGGTGGGTTATGGGTTGCGACAGATCGAGGTATTCGGTACTTCTCACTTTATTCGCATAAATTTATTCGCTATTCCAACGAAGCAATGTCACTTGTTAGTCGTGGTGAAAAACTGGTTGATATCTACCCGCAGGAAACTGGTGAAGGTTACTGGTTCTTAACTAATAGAGGGGTGTTTCGTCAGAACGTCCTCAATTCGGGCAATCGCACAGCATTTTATACTGGCAGCGTTTACGATGTCGAAGAGCGTAACGGCGTACTCTGGTTAGCGACGGACGAAGGTATTGTCTGTATTGATGCGGAAACAGGGAGGCCGATTAATGATGACTTACCGAGTTTCCTCAAGAGCACTAGCGTTCGCTTCATCGAGTTTAATCATAAAGGGATTTTATGGGGGGCAAGTGAAACGTATCTTTGGAGCTATGAGCTAGAGAGCAAAAGCCTCACCCAGTATGGTTCTGGATGGATGATTGAGAAACATCTGCCTGCGCAGCTAACCCATATGTCGGTAACCTCTCAAAACTATGTGATTTTAGGGACAGAGCACGGTGTTTATACACTGAGGGGGCGAGAAATAAGCTTTGCAGGTGAAAGTTTTTCCTACGGTGAAGTTATCGATGCAGTACAGGCCGACGATGATGAGTATTGGGTTGCGAGCCGTTATGGACTGTATCGCTTAGATCTGAATAAGAACAACGTTGAACCCATTGAAATGGTTAACAGCCATGTAACACCTAAGTGCTTGATTGAAAATCAATACGGTATTTGGCTAACTTCTTCTGCGGGTTTGTCTCGTTATGCTAGAAGAGGGGCATTAGTACAGCACTACGGTGAGCCGTTTGGTGTTGTGAGTAATGAGTTTCTCCCTCGAGTGTGCAGCTATTTAAACAACAGTGAACAGACGATTCTTCTTGGTGCTGAAAGTAGTTTAGTTAAAGCCGACACCCAAGAGCTCATCGTAAGCCGCCTACCCGATACCCGCGTGATATATAGCCAAGTTAAGATCAACCAAGATCTCTATTCGTTGGCGAAAACGGTTAACGAAACACCACGAGTTGCTTATGGTCAGTCGATGTTTTTTCAGTTTGGCGTCTTGCCGAGCATCAATAACATCGATCTTGAGTATCGCCTCAATCAGAGCAACGACTGGCAGTCTCTTGATGGTAGTACGCTAACGATTGAGCACCTGATGCCCGGAGAATACCAATTGGAAGTGCGTCCGGTGCGGAATGGCAGAGTCAAAGGCGAAAGTAATAGCTATCAATTTGTGATAACAGAGCCTTGGTTTCTGAGTCAGCTTGCGTTTGTTGGCTATTTTCTTGGTGTGTTACTTCTTATTGCCATGATTGTTTATTGGCGTTCACACATGATGACGGAGTCAAACAAGCAACTCAAAGCACAAGTGGCGCTGAAAACCAATCAACTTCGTCACCAGAGTCGTGTCCTGCTGGGTAATAACCACCAACTACGCAAACAGCTTCAGGTTCGGTGGATG
>NZ_JATABG010000074.1:0-11748 GCF_036533755.1 Vibrio sp. M260118
ATCATAAGTTTTGTATTTATGAGCGAGATGTTTCTCGCGATACTCTTTGCCAATTTCACAACCGACTTTGCCTAAACCACCAAAACGCTTGGTATCTTCAAGCAGTTGACCTGAAATGGTCAGCTCAGGGTTATCAATCCACGCTAGAAGTTTGTAGCACACCTTCTGATATTCGTCACCGCCGTGTGCTTGATCCATCAGCTCTGCAATTTGAACAAGCTCGACAAATACACGCTTTGCCCAATCTTGTAGGGTAAGGATCTCACCTTTGCAACCAATCTGTAGCTCTAGTCCCGGTTTACGACCTTCAACAATTACCTTGTTCCAGTTTTCACTCCAGCATGCTTGCTCACAATGATCCATTGGATCAGAGTCAGTCAAAGTAGCCCAAGTTAAAAACAGGTCTAAGAAGCGAACTTGGTCTTGATTGATGCCGATTGGGCTATAAGGGTTTACATCTAACGAACGAACTTCAATGTACTCAACGCCACCACGGGAAAGAGCCTCCGATGGTTTTTCTCCTGATTGAGCAACACGTTTCGGACGAATCGGTGCATACAGCTCATTCTCGATCTGTAGCACGTTGCTGTTCAACTGACGGTACTCACCATCCACCTTTACGCCAATTTCAGCAAACTCAGCCGAAGGCGTACGAATCGCTTTGTTTAACCCTTCGAGGTACTCATCTAGGCTGTTAAAACCAATTTTCAGTACACTTTGGGCACTATTGGTGTAGCCAAGATCACTTAGCCTCAATGAAGTTGCATGAGGCAGATACAAGGTTCCGCCAATGCTCTCGAATGGCAGTTTAGTCTCGCGTCCTTTTATAAAAGAGCCACATAATGCTGGCGAAGCGCCAAAGAAATAAGGAATCAACCAACCAAAACGGTAGTAGTTGCGAATGAGGCCGAAATACGCCTCTGACTTACTCTCCTGGCGTTGCTCTGCACTTTGCTCACCGAATAGCTGATCCCAAAATGACTCTGGAAAAGAGAAGTTGAAATGCACGCCAGAAATCACCTGCATCAAGCTGCCGTAACGGTGTTTAAGCCCTTCGCGATAAAGGGTTTTCATTTTCCCTGAGTTAGATGAACCGTACTGAGCAAGATTGATGGCATCTTCACTTTCAACAAAGCAAGGCATCGACAGCGGCCACATTTTTTCATCACCCAACTTAGTTTGAGTAAAGTGGTGAATATCTTCTAGCTGCGCAGTTAAGGTTGAAATATCACTAGAAACTGGCGTGATAAACTCGAGTAAGGACTCCGAAAAGTCTGTCGTGATCCACTTATTAGCATAAGCAGAACCGAGTTCTTTAGGGTGAGGCGTTGTTGCAAGGTGGCCATCTTGTTTATATCGCAGCGTTTCTCGCTCGACACCACGTCCAAAACTCTTAAATACTTCTTGGTTTTGTGCAACTCGATCCAGTCGCGCAGCAAATTCAGTCAAAATGAGGTTCGCTTATAGTTATGGTTCGGCAAATAGGCCAAACTGGCTTAACAATTTGTAAAGGGTGACCATAGTCACCCTTTGCTATGCACTATGTTATGTGTGCTTTAATGGATAATTTCAAGCTCTTCTATAGGAATCTGTAAAGTTTCCAGCTGAGGCTTTAACGTTTTCGCATCACCAACGACAATAATTTGATAGTCTTCAGGGGCAAACCATTTGTTCGCTAGCCTATCTAAGGTTTGTTTATTCACCGTTTCTACGATTTCGTTTCTCTGCTTGAGATAGTCTTCATCTAAACTGTAGGCAAGAATACTATTAAGCAGCCCCGTTTTCTGTGAAGGCGTTTCATACTTTAGTGCATCTTGTTGACCGACAGCCAAGCGTAAAAATTTCATCTCTTCATCTGAAATCCCACTATCACTATACTCTTGCAGCTCTTTTTCCATTTCAACAATCGAAGCTAGGGTTGAGTCAGCTCGAACTTGCGCCGAGAAGATGATAGCGCCTACCTCGCGATTTGCAGCTAAATAGCCATTGGCACCATAAGTGTAGCCTTTATCTTCTCGAAGATTCTGGTTCAAACGGCTGTTGAAGTTCCCTGCCAAGTTAAAGTTAGCTAACTGAGTTAAGTAGGTTTCTCCTGTTGCATCAAACGGCAAGCCTTGACGAACCATACGAACCACACTTTGCGGTGCTCCCGGCTTATCGACTAAGTAGATCTTTCGCTGCGGCAGCGGTTTGACAAGTTGTGGTCTTAGTAGTGGTGCAAACTCACCTTTCCAGTTTTCGATAAAGGCGAGCTCTTTCTTCACCTGACGTTTACTGATATCACCCACAACGATAATTTGCGCCCCTTGCGGAGTGTAATGGCGTTTATAGAAGGCTATTACGTCATCGAGGGTTAGACTTGCAACCGAAGCTTCTGTGCCATCATTTGAGCGCTGATAGACTGAGTCAGCAAACAGCACCTGCCTTGTTGCTTGAGATGCCATCCAGCTAGGCTTCTGATGCTGATAGACTAACCCTTCAAGCATCTGCTTTTTCAAGCGGTCAAAATCTTGCTGACGGAATGCGGGCTTGAACAGCACTTCTTCTACGATATTAAGGGTATCGGTTAGGTTCTTTTCTAAGCTCGAGACAGAAAGGCTGGTAGTATAGTTTCCTGCACTAATAGAAACCGTACTGCCTAGCTTATCCAGCCTTGCTTGCAACTCCTCTAGGCTAGACTCTAGCGTCGCCTCTTGCATCATAGCGGCGGTCAGATTAGCCAGCCCCTCTTTTCCTTCAGTCACATACCTCTCACCAGCAGGAAAACTGATATTCACTTGCACTGTTGGCGTTTCCGAGCTCACGGTTCCTAGCAGCTCTGTTCCGTTATCAAAATAGATTCGATAGAGGTCGGGCATTTGGGCTTTTACCCCTTCCGCCACTTCTGGCATCACAGAACGATCAAACGTATCTGTGGCTCGACGGTAAGCCAACTCATCATCGGTAACTTTTTGATATTCAGGTAGTGTGCGTGGTGGAGTCACAAATGTTGCAGGCTGTACTGCAAACTCGGTTTTGCCACGCGGAACCACACTTAACGCAACTTTGTGGTGGCCGTTGACGTAGGTTTTGTATGCAGCCATCACAGACTCAGGCGTCACCGCTCGAATCTGCTCCAACTGAGTTTGGATTCGGTCTGGCGTTGAGAAGAATGTCTCGTTAGAAGCAAGCTGGGTCACTTTGCCACGTACACTTTGCAGAGCAAACACCGCATTAGCCTCTGCCATTCCGGTGATCTGCTCTAGTCGCTCCTCATCAACGCCTTTGGCTTCAAACTCACCTAAGGTTTGCATCAACTCTTGATAGAGGGGCTTAAGTGCACCTTTCTCTCCTGACGGCGCCATTGCATAAACATAAAACGTACATGCGAGCTCAGCACAATCTTGGAATGCTCCTGCATCTACAGCCTTTTGCGTTTTTACTAATTTTTGATACAACAGACTGTTCGCACCACTACCTAGGACATTCGCCAACGCATTGATCGAGGCTTGATCCTCAGCGCCGTTGTACTTAGTTGGCCAGCCGATCATTAGCATCGGCTGTTGAATTCGATCTTCCAAGGTAATGTAACGATCTTCAGTCAGTTTTGCTGGCTGCTTTGGCGCACGTTCAACTTTTGGTCCTGTTGGAATCGAACCGAAGTACTTATTTACCCATTCTAAGGTTTGGTCAACGTCAATATCGCCACCAATCGTTAGTACCGCATTATTCGGCCCGTACCAGCGCAAGAAGAAGGCTTTTAGATCGTTTACATCGACACGGTCAAGATCTTCAACATAACCTATGGTTTGCCACGAGTATGGGTGCCCCTCTGGGTATATAGCTTCGCCCATTCGCTCCCACATTAAGCCATATGGTCGATTGTCATAGTTCTGGGCACGTTCGTTTTTGACCGTGTCGCGCTGAATTTCAAATTTACGCTGAGAAACCGCATCAAGTAAGAAGCCCATCCGGTCTGACTCTAACCACAACTTCTTCTCTAACTGATTGGAGGGTACCGTTTCGAAGTAGTTGGTACGATCACGGTTAGTGGTGCCATTCAAGGTACCACCCGCTTCGGTAATGATCTTAAAGTGCTGTTGATCACCAACATTTTCACTTCCCTGAAACATCATATGCTCAAAGAAGTGGGCAAAGCCTGATTTGCCGATCTCTTCACGAGCAGAGCCAACATGATAAGTCACATCGACATGCACTAACGGATCAGAATTATCAGGCGATAAAATAACGGTTAAGCCATTATCAAGCTGATATTTAGAATATGGGATTGTTGCTTTGCCAGGCTGGGCTTCGACTTCTTCAATGAGAGTCACGCCCTTCGGCACTGATGATAAAAATGGAACAGAAACGAGGTTGCTAGAGGTACAACCGTAAAGTGCGACAAGAGAAATAGCACTAAGCCAAACTTTTCTCATGACATCCCCTTAAAAAAATCCGTAAAAAATAGCAGCAAGCAGAGAATAACGGAGTGCTTTGCCGATCAATACTAGCCAAAAACACGGCCAAAAACGCATTCGCAGCCAACCTGCTGCCAAACACAATGGGTCGCCTATCACAGGCAACCAACTAAAAAAAAGCGACCAATAGCCATATTTATTGAGCCACAATAAGGCTTTATGACCATGTTTTTCGTTTTGAGTTCGGTTAGGTAACCACAAACCTAGCCAAAAGTTGGTGAGACCACCCAGAGTATTACCCAGGGTAGCCACTAAAATGATGATGAAGGTCGAAAACTGATTAAGGCTTAATGTGGCAATTAAGCCTGCCTCTGAGCCTCCTGGCAATAAAGTGGCACTGAGGAAGCCGCTAAAAAACAGTACCCACAGTGCCGAATCAGAAAACCAAAGAGCAAAAGATTCAAATGCGCTATTAAACGCTGCTAGCATTGCATATCAAGTAATACCTTGCCTCTGGTATGTCCGGATTCAATTTGCGTATGAGCGGCCTTCACTTCGCTCATAGGGTAAATATTATGAATTTCTGTTTTCACTAAGCCAACACTCACCATATACAGCAGCGCATCAAGCTGCTCTGGGTTTGGATCAACCAACATTCCTGTCGCTTCAAAACCGAGCAATTTGGCTTTCTCACAGATAAGCTCAGCGGTAAGAGTCGGTACTGTCACCACTTTTGCCCCATCTTTCAAGCATTTCAGTGCATCAAGTGCAGCATCACCACCAACTAGATCAATCAGAACATCCGCCTCTTCAACACGCTCAGAAACTGGAGCAAATTGATAGTTGACGGCATGAGCACCTAGCGTAGCCAAGTAATCTAGGTTTGCTTCACTACAGGTGGTAAACACCTCCGCTTTGGCTGCTACCGCTACTTGAATGGCAAAATGCCCTACACCACCTGCACCCGCTAAAATAAGCACACGGTCGCCTTCATGCACGCCTGCTTTGTCGAGCGCTTGCACCGCCGTCTGCCCAGCAAGAGGAAGCGCTGCTGCAGCTTCTAGTGTCACTGAATCCGGTACTAAGCTCAGTGCACTTTCAGGCACACAGATATACTGGCTGTAACCGCCGCCAGAAAGAGGGAAACCAACAAAACCAGCGACCTTATCACCCACTGAAAAACGTTCTGCTTGCTCACCAACAGAAATCACCTGACCCGAAATATCATAGCCTGGCACCCAAGGTAAGTTATCTTTGTTTTCAGAAGCGGCCCATCCCAATCCTGCCCGTGTTTTTACATCGATAGGATTCACACCGGCAAAGTGCACTCTAACCAGCACTTCCCCTACTTGGGGCTTAGGAATCGGTGAGACCTGAGTAACGAGAACGTCTGGATCACCAAATTGAGAGATTGCGATTTGCTTGTTTTCCATTTCATCATTTCCCTATCGATACAAAAAAGGGATGCGAAAGCATCCCTTTGAATATATACCATTTATTGGTAGCAAGTTAACCACTTGCTCTCAAATTAACCAATAACTAACCTGAGAGGCGACTTAACCCACAAGTGCAAGCAGAATACCTGCTGCGACTGCTGAACCAAGAACACCTGCTACGTTTGGTCCCATCGCGTGCATCAATAGGAAGTTTTGTGGGTTTGCATCCAAACCAACTTTGTTTACTACTCGAGCCGCCATTGGCACCGCAGATACACCCGCAGCGCCAATAAGAGGGTTGATGTCTTCTTTCGAGAACTTGTTAAGCAACTTCGCCATCAGTACGCCACCGGCAGTACCGATACTGAACGCTACCGCACCCAATGCCAAAATACCTAAGGTTTCAACATTAAGGAACTCGTCCGCTTGTAGCTTAGAGCCTACACCAAGGCCAAGGAAAATCGTCACGATATTGATCAGTTCATTCTGTGCTGTCTTAGACAGACGATCAACCACACCCGCTTCACGCATCAAGTTACCCAAACAGAACATACCCACTAGTGGTGTTGCCGCAGGTAAGAACAGAATGGTCATCAACAGTACTGCAAGCGGGAAAAGAATCTTCTCTCCTTTGCTTACATGACGTAGCTGTGCCATCTGTATCTTACGCTCTTCAGGAGAAGTAAGGGCTTTCATGATTGGTGGCTGAATGATCGGTACCAACGCCATGTAGCTGTATGCAGCAACGGCAATCGCACCAAGCAAGTCAGGTGATAGTTGGCTAGCTAAGAAGATCGCAGTTGGGCCATCTGCACCACCGATGATGGCAATCGATGCAGCGTCCGCCATGCTGAACTCCATACCCGGCACGTAGTTAAGCATGATTGCGCCAAATAGCGTTGCGAAGATACCAAACTGTGCTGCTGCACCTAACCACAAGGTTTTAGGGTTCGCAATCAGCGCACCAAAGTCTGTCATAGCGCCCACACCCATAAAGATAAGCAGTGGAAAAATGCCAGATTCAATACCAACGTAATAAACGTAGTACAGCAAGCCGCCTTCTTCGGTAAAACCTGCATTGGGAATATTGGCCAAGATTGCACCAAAACCAATTGGTAGCAGAAGCAGTGGCTCAAAGCCTTTGCGAATAGCCAAAAACAGCAGAGTACAACCAACTAAAATCATACATAGTTGGCCAAACTCAAAGTGAGCGATCCCTGTTTCTGACCATAAGGTCATTAATCCTTCCATGGTACTCCCTTACGCCAAGCTCAGTAGTGGAGCACCAACCGTTACAGAATCACCTTCTTTAACGTGGAGATCTTGGACAATGCCGCCGCGAGCTGCGCGTACTTCTGTTTCCATCTTCATCGCTTCAAGAATCAGTAGTACATCACCTTCAGCGACTTGGGCACCGCTTTGAACATTCACCTTAAAGATGTTACCCGCCAAAGGAGCAGGAACCGTTTCACTGTTACCAGCCGGTGCTGATGGAGCAGGCGCAGCTGCCGGTTGTGCGTTTGCCGCAGGAGCTACCGACGTTAGCTGACCTTGAGGACCAACTTCTACATCGTAAACCTGACCATCAACCTTAACGCTGTATGTTTCAATACCACCTTGAGCCGGTTGTGCTTGAGGAGCCGCAGGCGCTTCTTCTAGCCATGGAGCAGGCTCAAATGCATCTGGGTTACGACGGTTTTTAAGGAACTTCAAACCAACCTGAGGGAACAGTGCGTAAGTCAGTACGTCATCAACGGTATCTTCCGCTAATGAAATGCCTTCCTCTTTCGCTTTCGTTAGTAGCTCTTCAGTCAATGAATTCAGCTCTGACTCAAGCAGATCAGCAGGGCGACAAGTAATCGCTTCACCACCATCGAGAACTTTCGCTTGTAGATCTGCGTTTACTTCCGCAGGTGCTGCGCCGTATTCACCTTTCAATACGCCTGCAGTCTCTTTGGTGATGCTCTTGTAACGCTCACCAGTAAGAACGTTGATCACCGCTTGTGTACCGACGATCTGAGAGGTTGGTGTTACTAAAGGAATATAACCAAGATCTTTACGTACGCGTGGGATCTCTTCTAATACTTCATCCAACTTGTCCGCCGCGCCTTGCTCTTTTAGCTGGCCTTCCATGTTAGTCAACATGCCACCAGGTACTTGAGCGATAAGGATGCGCGAGTCAACACCTTTTAGCTGGCCTTCAAATTTAGCGTATTTCTTACGAACATCACGGAAGTAAGCAGCGATTGGTTCAATTTGGTCAAGCTTAAGGTTGGTATCACGCTCTGTGCCTTGCAGCATAGCAACAACGGTCTCTGTAGGTGTGTGACCGTAAGTGCAGCTCATTGAAGAGATTGCTGTATCAAGAATATCAACGCCCGCTTCCACAGCTTTCACTGCCGTTGCCGTTGACAGGCCAGTTGTTGCGTGACAATGAAGCGCTAAAGGAATATCTGTAGAAGACTTGATTCGAGTGATTAACTCTTCCGCTTCGTATGGCTTAAGTAAGCCAGACATATCTTTGATACACAACGAGTGACAGCCTAAATCTTCAAGACGCTTAGCTAAATCAACCCAAGTATCGGTATTGTGCACTGGGCTAGTTGTGTAAGAGAGTGTACCTTGGGCATGAGCGCCGACATCAACGGCTGCTTTAACCGCTTTTTCGAAGTTACGCACATCGTTCATCGCATCAAAGATACGGAAAACGTCCATACCATTGGCATGGGCACGCTCAACAAATTTTTCAACCACATCATCAGCGTAATGACGGTAACCTAGAAGATTTTGACCACGCAGAAGCATCTGCATTGGCGTGTTTGGCATCGCTTTTTTCAATGCTCGTAGACGCTCCCAAGGATCTTCTCCCAAGAATCGAATACAAGAATCAAATGTCGCACCGCCCCATGTTTCAAGAGACCAGTAACCGACTTTATCGAGTTCCTCTGCGATAGGTAACATATCCTCTAGACGCATACGAGTCGCAAATAGCGATTGATGGGCGTCACGAAGGACCACGTCCGTTAAAGCTAGTGGTTTAGACATGCTCATTAACTCCTTTTAATCCTATCAAATGCTACTTAGCGGTAGAAGTACGGTACTGATGTACCGCTGCGGAAATTGCCGCAACTACCTTCGGGCTAACAGCAGAAGATGGTGATTGAACTTTGTTATTTTGATTAGGTGTAGCGATCGGTGCTGGTACTTCTTCAGGTACCAGTTTGGACATTAACCGAACGAGATAAACAAGAATAGTGAGGAAAGTAAATACGACCGTCATCCCTGTTAGCATCAGGGTTGCCGCGTCTACTAGCAGGCTTCCAATATTATCCATTTTTGCATCCTTTCTTTGTCATCCTGACAACAGCATTAGGTGCCCAGCCAAAAATAACAATCATTGTTATAGCCAGACACTAATTTCACTAGCTTATCGCTAGCACTCATGTGGTCAGAATATGCAGTAAAATCCTGACAAGAGGTCTAGGATTATCTCGATTGGTTAAAGTTTGTCAATTTTGTTTAAGGCGCTATCGAGGATATTGCACAATTCTAGGGAATTATTCGTCACACAAGTCACATAAAACTGCAATACTTGCTCATATAAGCATAAATAACTGTGTATTTTCTGACGTTACGCGAAATCTGACAATGATACTGCGATAGGCTTAAAAGAAATGGAAAAAGAGAAATAGAAACAATAACTTGTACAAACAATGTTTCAAAAATGTTTATTAAATGTAAACAAAAGCCCTGCTATTTCTAGCAGGGCTTTATTGTAAGTGGCGCGTCCTGGAGGATTCGAACCTCCGACCGCCTGGTTCGTAGCCAGGTACTCTATCCAGCTGAGCTAAGGACGCGCAGTTTCGATATCAACTTTAGTCAATATCAGGATTGCTTAGTAATAAGAAACCCTAAAGAGTGGCGCGTCCTGGAGGATTCGAACCTCCGACCGCCTGGTTCGTAGCCAGGTACTCTATCCAGCTGAGCTAAGGACGCGCAATGTTCTCTGAAATCAGAGTTGTGAAGTATATCACACTACTTCTTTAAAACAACAGGGCTTTAAAACAAAAAAATTGGCCATAAGCCAATTAATGGCGGTGAGGGAGGGATTCGAACCCTCGATACGGCTACAAACCGTATACTCCCTTAGCAGGGGAGCGCCTTCAGCCTCTCGGCCACCTCACCGTCTTGCGGAGGCACATATTACGATTTACCGAAAATATGTCAAATACTTTCTTGGCAAAAATAGCAAAAAGTCGGTCAACCGTTGGCTATTTAATCAAAGCGACGTTAAATCACGCTTTTTCTGATATTTAGCTACCTTTAAGGTACAAAAAAGGCCGACATAATGTCAGCCTTCTAGTGTAATTAGTAGTTGCCTGACGCTACGTTACCATTACCTTTTTCTGCTTGAATGCGCATGTAAATTTCTTCGCGGTGAACCGATACTTCTTTTGGAGCGTTAACACCAATACGTACTTGGTTACCTTTAACACCCAATACAGTTACCGTTACTTCATCGCCGATCATTAAAGTTTCGCCAACACGGCGAGTTAAAATTAGCATTCTGTGCTCCTTGAGTAATCTCTGATTTATCTTGCTACGTGGCTATTATCCAACAAAAGTTATAATTTCGTAAACTCAATTATGGCTAGAATCTAGCCTAAAATGGCATGTTTTTGTCGACAGTCGAGTGCACCCGCAGAAGTTATGTAAGCATCATGCAGTATGTTAGCCGCTTTGTCGACACATTCGGGGAGCAGGACTAACATCAATGATTGCGGGTTCACCGCGTAATGTTCAACCTTGATACCATATTCAGTCAACAACGCGTATGACCTTTCAACCAGTCTTTCGACATGAAGGCCAACCACTGTTAACGAACTTACTAAGTCACTATTACGGATTTTGTCACTGAAAACCAGTTCCAGCTTTGCATAAGCGTCGTGTTTTATCACCACACCTACCCATTCTGCATGTTCGATCACATTCCAAATCGTGACACCAAGCATTTGGCACTGTTTTGTAACCGTTTCTAGGGTGCCCTTTTCAATTCTTAGCAAACACATATCACGTTGAATCGCGACGCCACACACCGCCGTTTGACACTCTTCGCCTTTTACTAGGCTGCCTTCATTGACATCAAAAGTAGAAAGAACGCGCAACGGCACATTATGTTGCCAAGCATACTGAACCGAAGGAAGGTGCAAAACCTTAGCGCCTTTGCGTGCCATCTCTTCCATGGAAGGGAAATCGATCACGTTGAGCTTGCGAGCGTTCGGCACCACTCTTGGATCACAAGTATAAATACCATCGACATCGGTAAAAATTTGGCATTCATCAGCCTTCAACGATCCGGCTAAGGTTACGGCACTGGTATCAGAACCACCTCTTCCGAGCGTCGTTATATCCCCATTATCATTGATACCCTGAAAGCCTGCGACAATAACAATTTTGTCCTGTTGCAATAACTGCTCAATCGACGAGGTATCAATATGTTTAATCGTTGCATCGTTGTGCTGGTTGTCAGTCACAATTCTTGCTTGAGCCCCAGTTAATGAGCTCGCAGAATGACCCATCTTATTCAGAGTCATCGCCAGAAGTGCCATCGACACTTGCTCACCAGCTGAGAGCAAAACGTCAAGTTCTCGCGCAGTAGGCACACTGTCTACCTGCTTAGCCAAGTCCATCAATCTGTTTGTCTCACCAGACATTGCCGACACGACTACGACAACTTGATTACCATCATTTTTCGCCTTTATGATGTGTTCAGCAACCTTATGGATTCTTTCTATTGAACCCACAGAAGTTCCGCCATACTTTTGCACGATAAGGGGCTTTTTCACCAGTCTTCACCTTCCCAAGACTAAAGTCTCATTCGAACCACACTCAATATGTTGAATATTGCTTGTAGT
>NZ_JATABG010000075.1:0-17290 GCF_036533755.1 Vibrio sp. M260118
GTTCTGCATAGCATGATAGCCAGACCAAGCCGCAACAGATTGAGCCATAAACTCAATCCCGACGTAAGCAGGAATGGTTTGAGACTCCGGATTAAAAAATGGATTTTTGTCACCGATATCAACCTGACAGTGAATAGCGTTTTTCTGAATGTCTAGCGCACGATCGATAAGTATCATGGGCTCATCATGGGGCAATAGCTGCCCAATTAAAGGGTAGTTAGTCATGGGGAAAACCAAAAATTAGACTAATGTTGTTACCACCGAAGGCAAAAGAGTTGCTTAAAATGGCTTTGCCGTGCAACTTCGTTGTTGTTTCCACGAGTGACACTTCGATGTCTTGCGCTTTGTTTTGGCAGCCTTGAATAGGTAGTGGTAAATCGTATTTTAATATGTGCCAAGCGATTGCTGCTTCGGTTGCGCTCGCAGCACCCAGCGTATGGCCTGTCAGTGGCTTGGTTGAGCTGACTGGAACTTGGTCTTGGAATAGGCGATAAATGGCCTTGCTTTCCATGCTGTCGTTGAGGGGGGTCGCTGTTCCATGGGCGTTGACATAGCCAATATCTTCGCTAGTCAGCCCAGCATCATCAAGCGCCTTTTGCATCGCTTGCTCTGCACCGTTACCCTCAGGCTGTGGCGCAGAAATATGGTGAGCATCAGAGCTATCACCTGCGCCAAGTAGAGCGATATCTGTTGGGTTTTTGCTTAGTAGCATTAACGCGGCAGATTCACCAATATTAATACCTTCGCGTGATTCACTAAAAGGTTGACAAAGCGTATTCGATAGCGCTTCCAATCCGTTAAAGCCATTTAGGGTGAGACGACAAATAGTGTCGACACCGCCGACGATCACTGCGTCAGCCATCCCACTACGTAGAAGTCGCTGTGCAGTAATAAATACACGGCCACTGGAAGAGCAAGCCGTAGAGATGGAGTAGCAAGGCCCAGTTAAACCGAAATAGGCGGCAATAAAGTCACTTGGGTTACCAAGTTCTTGCTTACGGTAGTGGAACGATTGAGGGAAGTCACCTTGATTGAGCTTTTCTGTGTAGGCGAGCTCACCATCGGCAATACCGGAAGTACTGGTACCGATAATTACCGCAACGCGGTTAGCGCCAAATTCAGTTATCGCTTTACGTACTGACGCCTCTATCTGTAACGCCGCAGAAAGTGCGAGTTGATTGTTACGGCTGTTAAAACGATTCAAGTGCTGAGGGATCTCAGGAAGCTCCTCTGCTACACGGCCAATAACGGTTGAAGTGCCGGTGTTGAGGATTTGGTCATCGACCACCATATTTGAAACTTTCTGACCGCTCAAACATTGATGGATCTGAGCTGTGTCGTCTCCCATTGCAGAGTGAAAGCCACAGTCTTGAATGAATACTGGTGTTGAAACGTGTGTCGGCATGTTGGCTATCTGTGGTGTTATCTATGTTTTACTAAATTGGAGCGTTTTAATTTTAATTGTATAGTTATCAATTAAATGGTGGAAAATGATCTCTCCAGCTAGCCTGTCTTGATTGCTATATTGGACATCAATAATTTTGTTGTCATTGCTATCGAAAACAGAGCGGGAGTTATAATTTTCAACTATCCGCCACCTTACCTCATTTAACGGGCCTTCCCAAGCAGAAACAGGCCAGAGCGTGATCATTAGGTTGAATAGTACCTGCTCGGGAGCGGGTACCACGCCATCAAGACCAGTTAGTACTTCGGAGGTTATCTTATCATCTTGATAATTAAGGGATAAGATTCGAGTTCCCCAAGATGAAAAACCAGCTAAAACAAGTGTATTGCCGTTAACTTGCAATTGAACAGGTAATTGCTCAACGCGCTGTTTTTTTCCAGTGTCCCAAGTCGCTTCAATGAGCTGGCTTGCATTCAAACCGAAACCCAAGGAAGTAGCCGATGGCAAGTTAACCTGTTGACCCTGAGAAAGCTGAACACTCGGCTTAGCATTTTGCTCGGTTGAGCTACAAGCTGCTATGGCAAGGCTTAGAGTAGCGGCTAACAATGTACGCAAGAGCAGATCTAATCTCATGATTTATCCTTTATCGCCATAGGTGATAGTAGCCAAGCAACAAAAATCCCGCTTAGAACAGTGATGCCAAAACTATGAATGGCGTGAGTTTGGCTAAGTGCCAACAATCCAAATGATAGTAGGGTTGTCATCGCTGATAGCGTAATGGCCAACAAGGTGCTTTGGCTGCCAGCTTTTTCTGCAAAAAACAGTGTGTAGTCAATGCCGATGCCTACGATGAGAATCAGGGCAAGTAAGTTAAATAGATTGAGTGTCGAACCGAGCGCTGAAGCCATAGCCAAACCTGCTGCACAGGCTATCAGGGATGGCATTAGTATGCGCATGGCGTGTTTTAGCCCGTAGCGTTTAAGAAGAATTAGGGTAATGACGCCTAGCGCCGCTATCAACAACTCCATCACCTTCACTCGATATTCTGAGAACAGCGTAGAAACCTCCTCAGCCTTATTAAGATAACTAATATCCGAGTGGGCTATAGCGAAACGTTTAACTTCTGTCGGATGTGTAAGCTCGTTGAGCACGACAGCAGCTGCCACCTGATCATCGATTCGGCCAATGTAGAGAAAACGAATGGGTTCAGAAACGGTGTGCGCAAGGTAGCTGCTAAGTGATACAGGAGCGAAAGCTTGCGACAATTGCGGTGGCTTGGTTAGCGAAAGCGCAGCGGTTAGCTTGTCGCCTTGCTTTTGATATAAGTCGCTAATCAGTTGGTAGTTCTGTTGTTGACGAGCCATTGAGCTAAGGTATTGGCTTAAACTCTGATAGTCATTGATGACGCCATCTTGCTGCCAATCATTTAATGTGGGCGTCAATGCCTCTAAACGCTGCATAAGCGCTTCGTCATTTTCAGCGGTTACTACCAACATTTGTTGTGAAGACTGCATGCCACTTAATTGACTGATAAAGGCTTCTTGTTGCTTTAAGTTATCCGGCATGGCCTGTAGTTGCTTAATATCGTCATCGTAATGAAGATTCGCCAAAGGCACGATAGTGGCCAATACACATGCTAGCGGTAGTCCATACTTAACCGTCGGTTTAGCCCACAGCGATAGCCACTGCTGCCAAATCCAATGACCCGGAAGCGTTCTGTCGTCACTTGGTTTAACTGCTAATACAGGATACCAGGCCACTACGGTAGCGTAGGCGGCAATTAGACCAAATGAGGAGAAAAGCGCCAGTTGTTGTAAGCCGGGAAAAGGTGCGATAAGCATACCTAGGTAGCCAATCAAGCTGGTAACCAGGCCCATGGTGATGGCGACATATATATGTTTGAGACCCTGACGGCTATCCCATTTTTGCCCATCAGCTAAACGTTCGGTGAGGTAGTGGAAAGCGTAATCGATCGACACGCCAATTAAGCTCGCACCAAACACTAAGCTAAACAGGTGTACCGTACCAAATATCCAAGTGGTCATGGCTAAGGCAGAAAGTAGCCCAATGCCGATTGAGAGCAGGGCGAGTGAGAGTGGCACAATACTGCGGAACACACTCACAATTAATACGATCACGCCAAGTAAAGAGAATAACCCTATGGTACTGATTTCGGACTTCGCACTCTCAGTGCCAAACTGAGCGTAAAACAGCACGCCAGTATGCAGTGTATCGGCGTCGAACTGCTGTGAAAGCGATTGCTCAATAGCAAGTACATCTGCTACGCCTTGTTGGGCAGTTAGGCTGTATGGTGAACTGATGAGTGTCGCGGTGACCAACACATATTTGTGCCCTTGGTAGCTTGCCGTTAGGTAGCCTTGGTCAAGGGTAAACGCAGAGCTCTGTTTGGTCAGTTGGGCAAGATAATCACGAAACAGTAAAAAAGGATCACTGCTTAGCTCTTTGCCCGTCACGCCAGAGAACGGATTGTAGAGTGATTGAATCACCTGCTGAACCTGCACCTCTGGTTGAGAGGTTAAGCGTGCACGTTGTTGGTCAGTCAGCTGTTGAAACCTATGTTGGAAATAGTAGGCTGCCCATTGGCTTTGCTGCTGAGAACTGACTCTCCCGGCAACTTGCGAAAATAAGCCTGTTTGAGTTAAGGACTGTTCAAGTTGCTGCGCCGCTCCGAAGGCTTGTTGCTCGGTTGGGGCAGTAACTACGAAAACAACCTTGTCACTTAAGTTGCTAGAGATAGACTCAAATGCTTGCTCGGCGACAGGGTCTTGCTGATTAACGGGCAACAGTTTGAGGATATTGGTTTCAATTGGCGATTGCGCCGACCAGATCCACTGCTTAGCTAGCATGGCAAGAAATAGTAGCACTAGTCCTAACCATGCGAAGGCGATCTTTTTTGTTGTTGGTATACTCAACACACTGGAGAGATTAGAAACTGAACTGCGCTTTTTCAGCATCGTTTAAGCTCTCAGGCTGGTGGGTTTGATTTGAAAAAAGAATTTCAGTTTTATCACCACGAACTTCTTGTAGTGTTAGGCCATCAATATCTTCATTACCGAAAAGAGTAATGGTTTCAAATACGGCATTGAGCGGCGCTTGTTTTGGGACGAGCTCGATTGTCCACTGCTCAGCACTGGTATCAAACTCTATCTCGAACTGTTCTTTCAGCGCGTCAGTGTCACCATGAAAAACCGCCAAGAAAACGTGGCTAAAGTAGAACGCCATAGGGTTGTCTTTTGCGGTGATCACTTGTGGCACTTGTCCAGCGAAGGTTTGGCGTAGTTTGTCTTCGGTAAGAACAAGGTTAACCGGGAATGGTGTGGTTTGGTGCCAAAGCAGGCCCATTTGCTTGCTAAGTGTGAAGCTACCTTGTGAACTTAGCGGTTCGGCAAACATTTCGATATGGCGAAGTTGAGTGAAGTCGCCACGCACAATAGCGTGCTGAGCAAGTTGCTTCTGCAGAGATTCCAAGTCAGTAACGCTTGCCTGACAGAAAGGAGATAGCGCCACTAGCGCCAGCATCAACCACTTTTTCATTCAGCTAGGTTCCCATATTGATGCCAATGCTCCACTTTATCGGTGAAGACTTTTGGCGAAGCAAAACACATCTCTTCTGATTCTATTGCCACCGCTACTTGCATGGTGTGACCTTTACACATTCTTTTGCCTGTTTGAGCATCATAAATCACGTAGTCAACACGTAGGCGGTTTTCCCACTCTGTCAGCTTAGCTGTCACGCGGATCGTGTGATTGAACGGGATCGCTTTGACGTATTTTACCTGAGTACCAATGATCGGCCACATGTAGCCAGAGTCATTCATGGCTAGGTAGCCATAATTGATTTTATCCATCATCACACGCCTAGCTTCCTCAAAGTAACGGAAGTAGTTGCCATGATAGATAACACCCATAGGATCAGCGTCTTGGAAGGAGGTGACAATAGTCACCTCAGATTCGAGCGGAAATTGAATCTCGTGATCCATTATGCCTCCGCGTACAACGACCAGTGGCGCTGCTGGATACGTTCAATAAAGTGGCGTAAATCTTTTTCTAGTGGGCGATCTTCTGCAACAAAATCGAACTCGCGAAGTACTGCGTCGCGAATCATTTTAAGATTGTCGCTCATATGGTGTTCATCGAGTTCATTGTGGCGACGACGAATCTCCAACGCTTGAACACTGGCGAGTAGTGATGCCGCAGCAACTTGCTCAGTAAGTTCTAGTACACGGATACAGTCGCGCGCTGCGATGGTGCCCATGCTGACCTTATCTTGGTTATGGCACTCTGTAGAGCGAGAGAAAACACTCGCTGGCATGGTGTGTTTTAGCGCTTCTGCTGTCCAGGCAGAAATACCAATTTGCACCGCTTTAAAGCCGTGGTTGATCGGCTTACGTTCGCCTTCCGCACCCGTCAAGTTAAATGGTAAACCGTTGTTGAACTTGTAATCCATTAGCTGGGCCATTTGGCGATCCAGTAGGTCAGCTAGGTTTGCGATACCGGTTTTCAGCGTATCCATTGCCATTGCGATATGGCCGCCATAGAAGTGACCACCGTGTAGAACGCGCTCGTTGTCGCCGTCAATAATTGGGTTGTCGTTGGCGCTGTTGAGTTCGTTTTCAATCATTGAACGCAGCCAAGGTAGAGAGTCTTGTACAACACCAATCACATGTGGCGCGCAGCGTAGCGAATAGCGATCTTGTAAGCGATCACTGTTGCGCGGTGGGCGATCGGCTTTTAGATCGTCGCGTAACCATGCCGCTACTTGCTGTTGACCCGGGTGAGGTTTCACAGCGAATAGCGCTTCATCGAAGTGGAAGTCGTTGCCGTGCATGCCAACAGAAACCATCGCCGTGATCTTGGTGCATAGCTGAGCTAGGTACTCAGCACGTTTGTAAGCCAAGCAAGCCAATGCGGTCATTACCGAGGTGCCATTCATTAGCGCTAAACCTTCTTTCGGCTTAAGCTGAATTGGGTCGATGCCTAGCTCGGCATAAACGTCAGCAGTTGGTCGCACTTCGCCTTTGTACAGCACATCACGCTCACCAATTAACGCCGCGGCTAAGTATGAGAGAGGCGTTAAATCACCACTGGCACCGACGGATCCCTCTTGAGGAATGCGCGGAGCGATATCTTGGTTAATTAAGGTGACGATTTGGTTGAGCAGGTCGTGAGTCACGCCAGATACGCCTTGTGCTAATGAACATAAACGTGTGGCTAGAACGGCTCTTGCCTGTTCGTGGCTTAAAATCTCTCCAAGGCCACAGCCGTGAAAGCGAGTGAGGTGGAGTGGCAGTTCATCCACTAAATTTGGTGGAATCGCAACGGTACAGGAGTCTCCGTAACCGGTCGTTACACCATAAATCACGCCTTCTTCTTTCAACAGACGTTCTAGAAACGCAACACCGCGGTCGATCTTGGCGTTAAACTCTGCAGATTGGTTGAGGCTGGCATTGGCACCTTGTGCAATGGCTACCACATCTTCTATTGTCAGCGCCTGCGCGCCAAACTGAACGGTGTTATTTGTTTGCGTCGTCATCTTGTTGATTACTTAATGTCCAAAAATTGAAAAAATTATACCACTGCAGTGGGTTTTGCAATGTGTAGTGCTGCAGACGGTTGGCATAGTCCTGCACCACTTGTTGTAATGCTTGTTGGCGCTCTTTACGAGGGAGAGCAATTTTGTTGCTAAAGTGTTCGAAATAGACGTTAAAGTGAGGCTTTTCACTAGAATCGTCTCTTAGACCAAACAGGAGGTAAACTGGAGCTTTTAGCACCGATGCGAGCATAAATGGCCCTTGCGGGAATGGCGCGGGTTTACCTAAGAAGTCTGCCCATACCGAGCGAGCCTCTTTGCTGGTGGAGGTGCGGTCACCGACAATCACTACCCATTCACCTTGCTCGATTTTCTGCTGCAGTAAGATCGCGGTATCTGGCCCCATTGAACTCACTTGAATCAGGTTCAACTCGGAATTTGGATTGACCGCTTTCATTACTGTGTTAAAACGTTCAGCGTGCTCGGTAAAGACTAAGGCGTTGATTTTCACATGGGCATGACGTCGGCTAAGTGCACGGCATAGCTCTATATTACCTAAGTGTGAACCTAGGATAAGTACACCTTGATTGTCTTCTGCCATCGCTTCAAAGTGCTCTTGACCATGAATGGTGAGGTTGTCGACATTGAAATCGCCTTTCCAAGCGGCAAGTTTATCGAGCATGGTATGGCCAAACGAAAGCAGGTGCTGATAACTATTGAGATCGCCGGGTAGTGAGATCGATTGTTGCTTAGCATAACTTTGCAATTGCGCTAAATAGACTTCGGATGCGCGTTTAGCGTCTTTACTGGTTAAGTGGTAATAGCGCATCACCAACTGGAGGATAAGGTTAAACACCTTGCGTCCGAGTAGACTGTAAATTGTCAGCAGTAGTTTGATACCAAGGATAGTGCCTTGCTCTTGCCTTTTCGACCAATGAGTCTCTTTACATTCCGAACTACGATGGCGGTGGCGGGTAATTAGGCTCGGGATTCTTGGCAACATAGAGAAAAACAGTCGCGTGTGCATCCAACTGATCTTTACGTTATCCCACAGAGCATCGAAATGGGAGATCCCACCTTCCGGATAGATGACTCTGGTTTCAACAAAGTCTATCTCTACGCCTTCCCAATACATACGCACAAGGATTTCGATATCAAAATCCATTCGGGTGCCGATATCGTACTTGTTAAGTACGCTAACGGTTTTTTCTACAGGGTAGGCGCGAAATCCACACATACTGTCTTTAATGGCGAAAGAGAGAGTTTCAATCCAGACCCAAATATGAGTGGCGTATCGACCGTATAGTCGAGACTTAGGCACGCTTTCATCATAAACCGGCTGACCGGAAATTAGATGGTTAGGTTGCGCTTTAGACTTAGCCAGTAAATTTGGTAAGGCTTCAATGTCGTGCTGACCGTCAGCGTCAATCTGCACTACATGACTGTATCCAAGCTCATTCGCTTTACGGATACCCGCCATCACGGCGCCACCTTTGCCGGAGTTTTCTGCTAGCGTTACTAAAGTAATGTTTTCTTGCTGTGCAACCTGAGTCAACGCCTGTTTAGTTTCGTCATTGCTGCCGTCATCTACTATGATAAAAGGGAGTAAAAATGGGTCGAGAGATGACACCACAGCGGCAATTGTGCTGCCGTGGTTATAGCAAGGGATCAGGAAGCAAGGTTGGTATTTTTCCACGCTACTCACCGAGTTTCATCTTCCCAGATGAGTGAATCACTAACCTATCGCCTTGTTGGGAACTGTATTTGAAGGTGAGTTTTTGTTTCTCTTCGTCCCAGTTCAAGGCAAGGTTTACTCGCATATCTGGAAGGATAGGCTCTTGAAACTTGATCACTTCCATACCTTTAAATGTCGGCGGGATATGCAAATATTCAATGGCGTAGAACAGTGCCCAGTCAATTTGACTAACGCCCGGAAGAAGCGGGAAGTGAGTAAAGTGACCACGAAAATCCAATATGTCAGCGTCAACCTGCATAGTGATGGTCGAGGCTGTTTGATTGGTTTCTACATTTAAAATCGTTGGTTTTCTTTTATCCATGCTCTTCATCTTGGAATAATTTTTCTATTTCAGCGACTTGTCGCTTACCTTGACTATTGAGAGGTATCTCACTCACTAGACGGTATTTTCTTGGAATCGCGATAGGCTCAAGCCAAGCACGTAAGCTCTTCCGTAATGCTAACCAAAATTTCCCTTTGCCAAGTTGTTCTATCTGTTGTTGTCCGTTGTTGCTAAGGACAATAACTGCGCATAGTGCCAAACGGCTGCCATCCTGGATAGGGATAACCGCGCTCTCTTCGATCCAATCGAGTTGTTCCAAGCGCTTCTCAACTTCAACCAGTGAAATTCGCTTTTCTTCAATTTTCACTACTCGATCGGTTCTGCCCTTCAAATCGAAGCTTACTTTATCATGGAAATAGCATTCATCGGCAGTTTGATACCATTCATCCCCTGCGATATGACACGCACGTAGGCGCAGACAGTGTTCGCTATTAAGTTCAGCTTCCACGCCCGGAAATAGGCGCCAAGGGGTCGTTGCACTCTGCTGTTGACGATAAGCGATACCGCCAGTCTCTGTACTGCCAAATACTTCAATTGGCAGATGAGAAAAGAGATTCAAACTATGATTAGCCGCACTAGATGGCAGAGGGCCTCCTGATGAGAAAACACAACGTAGGGGTGCACTTTGGTGCTCATCACTTAGGCGTTTTAGAAGCGCTGGGCTACTGATTAATACTGTGTCGTTGTCGGCGTGCTGGACCACTTGCTCGGGAAACTCTAAATTCTGCGCTGCAAATGGTCTACCTGCGCAAAGGGGCCAAAGCAGACGGAACAGTAGGCCATAGATATGCTGGTGGGATACTGTACTCTCAATACGTACCCCTGCGAGTTGCTCTCCCCACAGCGATTCAAGAATCGCCACCTCAGTATCGAGCTGTGTTAGCGTTTTATTGATTGCTTTGGCTTTGCCACTTGATCCAGAGGTAAACAGGGTAACAGTAATCTGGTCTAGCGGTAGCGATTCGAAGCTAAGCTTCTTCGACTGACGAGGTTGGTTAGGCTCTATGTTTAGTGTGGTGAGTTGCGGTACAACGGCGACGTCGTCATCATGGATGACAAGGTCGAAATGTTCACTAAGCTCAAGTACCGCTTGTGGTTGATAATTACCCGGCAGGATGATCTGCTTGCGCGCATAACACGCAGCGATGAAACCGATAGCGAACCAGTAACTATCACCAAAACAGAGTGCAACTCTTTTCGCTGGGTGCTGCTCTAACTGCTGAGTAAACTGAGCGACATGGCACTGAAACTCACCCCATGTGGTGACTTTGCTGTGAGTAAACGCCACGGGCGCAGTGTCAGAGCGTGGCGCACCCATTAAGTCGGTAAATGAAGAAAAGTTAGCCGATGCTAGGTTCATTTGCTCTGGTGATCCTTACGAATGATTTGGCGTACAATCCACTCGACAGCAAACAGACTGCCCGCGAGAATGTAGCTGATAAGGCCGTTATACAAGGTCCAGATCTCTAGGGGCTGGAAACAGGTATAAAGTGCAATCAGGCCATTAGCAATAAAGAATAAACACCATGTTATGGTGACCTTACGAGTGTAATCAACGCCGCTCTTAGGTAAATCTGGCTCTTGGAGACGAGCTAATCGCTCTATAATAGTTTGTGGTTGTTTTAGGCTTGAGGCGAACACTGCCAACATGCAGACGTTGACGACGACAGGGTAAAACGTCAGCCAACCGTGCTGCCTAAAAATGATGCCCAAACCGACTAAAGAGATACCTGTGATTGCAGATACTTGAGCGACGTATTTTAGCTCTTTCAGCTTAGTACGCTGTGCAAACAGCAGACGCATTCCCAAGGCGGCGATCAGTAGAATCCCCACCAAGGAAAGGCCGAATTTATCGATGCCGAAATAAACGGCGAATGGATAAGCGAGCAGGACAACTGCGGACAGGGCTGTCAGCAATTGGCGCATTAGGCTTCCTTAAGAAGCTCTGCAACTGCGCTAACCACGTCGTCAACAGTGCGAACCGCGCTGAATTCTTCGGGTTTGATTTTCTTGCCAGTAACGTTTTGTAGGTGAACCACGAGGTCAACCGCATCGATACTGTCTAAATCAAGGTCTTGATATAAGTGTGCTTCAGGTACGATATCCGCAGCGTCAATCTCAAATAATTCTTCAAGTGCATCCTTAACTTGAGCGAATACCTGTTCTTTATTTACATCTGTCATGGGTGTACCTACGGATTATTCACTGACCTGCGAAGCAATATACTTCGCTAAATTGCTCACTGACGCAAAGTGCTCTCGAGTATTTGAATCATCTGCATCGATCACAATGTTGTACTTCTTTTTGATCGCTAAACCGAGTTCTAATGCGTCGATCGAATCTAGACCTAAGCCGTCACCAAAAAGTGGCGCATCTGTCTCAATATCGTCAATAGTCAAATCTTCTAGATTTAGTGCATCAATTATAAGTTGTTTTATTTAGTTGTGTAGTTTTTCCACTGTAGCCTACTTGTCATTGTACATTTTCTGGAAAGATCGTCTCTGATAGATGCTGCTGCAAACGGCGAGCGGCAATCGTTGGAGACGTAGTTTGCTCTATAAAAGGTTTAACCTCAACTTTATCCTTAACTTCTACAAGGAAAAAAGGCTTAATTGGAGGTACTTGATACCACTTTTTCTCTTTTGTGAGAAAGCTTGGAGAAACGGTGATGTGTATAACGCGCAAATCTCGCTCAGTCCGGACTGGATCATCTGGCGTTTCATTCGGGATATACCCCGCAGCTTTGACAATATGCTTCATAAACGGGTTGGCCCAAATAGCCGATTTGACCAAACAGTCGCAGCGCTCTAATTGTGATGCGATGAGCACATAATCAATTAGACTTGGGTGATTAGCGACAATCAGGCAATTGGTATCTTGCTTTAATTTTTCGGCACCGACTATTTTGTAATCGATGGCCCCGGTGAACTTCATTAATTTGCAAAATGCATTAAACGAACGCTGTATTGCATTTTGAACTCGATATTCTCGAGCTATTTTATTTTTAGTAAAAACACGAGTAGCCGGAACAACAATAAAGCTTAAGGTTAATCCACCTAAGCCAAATACCAAGAAACAGAATCCGGTTGCGAAAACACGCCAATATCGATCCAACGTTTTCATTATTTTCTTTGCCACAACCATGTTTGCCGAGGAGATTCTATATGCCAATGGTTTTCATTAGATAGAAATTGGCGGATAAATTCCAGTCCTTGTGGGCGTGTTTCGGCTGATGTCTCTTTAGTGGCTTGCGAGGTGATTAAATAATCATCACCGGATGAAATAATCAAGCCAATTGCGTAGGTTTGATACTGTTGGTCTTCATATTGTTCGTACGCTTGTGGTAGCGGTTGATCGAAGTCAATCACCAACACTTTATGTTCTGGATTCGCGTTTAAGTAAAGCCAGGCTTCAATAATAGCACTCTGGAAGGTGTTCCCGGATGCCGCGATAGAGGTGACAGGGATCGGCTTTTTCGCTGCGATTGTCGCTAAACCAGCTGCGGTGTTGTGTACTGATTGAGAAAAAGCCATCGGCGAGGCCTCTTCGCCTTTTAAAATAGCATCAATTAGCGCTACACTGCGATGCAGTTCACCGTGACGGCTAGCAAATACTAGGTAATCGGCGTGATGTTGTTCGAGAAGTTCAAGTGTGGTTTGTACCGCTACTTTGCTCAAATTGCTCATTCGACGACGCATCATTGCGGGGATTGCAGATGTGACTAGCTTGCTTTCCGTGGGCCACTGTAAGTTATCTGACCAGCTTTTCCAGCACTCAGGTGAAGACAGTCCGTTGGAGTGTGCACACCATGCGTCAATATTTAATGAGATGTTGATATCTGATTTATGCATAAGAGATTGAATTGTTGGTTTTACAGATAAATACTAGTGAGGTGAACAAAATCCAGAATATTAAACACTTACAAAGGAACTTTTAATATGTCACCATTTAAGTTATTCAGTTCAGTCTTGCTAGCTTTATTACTCGTAGGTTGTGGTCGTGTTCAGCCGATTATGGAAGTTGAGGATACTCCAGTTGGTTACAATCTTCAAAGTAAACAAGTGAAGATGGCTATTATGCAAGCGGCAACAGAACGTGGTTGGGTTGTCGATCAAACAAATGAGAATGAATTACACGCTAAGTTGCTTGTTCGCTCGCACTCTGCAGAAATAAAAATTCCATATAACGATAAGTTTTACTCGATCCTTTATCTTAGCTCAGAAAATTTAAGAGAGAGTGGTGGTAAAATTCATCGCAATTACAATCGTTGGATTAACAATTTAAATGTCGACATTAAGCGTAACCTAGCGCTTATGGCTTCAGCACAATAATTTTTTATTTAATACAGTTAGGTTTTTCGTGGTACAAGAAAATAAAGATCCGTTTAACGCTCTAGAGGCGAAAACGCAAGCGCAAATGCTTTCATTTGCTCCTATAGTGTTTCATACGGCACGCACTTTACGTGATTTAGGTATTTTAGCGGCGTTAGATAAAGCCGGAGAAAAGGGCTTAAATGCTGTAGAAATTGCTCAGCAAACCGAGGTTTCTGAGTATGGCGTTAAGGTGTTGTTAGATATGGCAATTAGCGCCAATATCGTGTTGTGGGAAAAACCTAACTATTCTCTTGCCAATTTAGGCTTCTTTTTGCTTCATGATGGCATGACCAATGCCAATATGGACTTCACTGCTGACGTTTGTTACGCGGCGATGATGCACTTAACGGAAGCGATTGTTGAAGGTAAACCTTCTGGTTTGAAAGAGCTAGGCGATTGGGAAACGATTTACCAAGGCTTATCTAGGCTGCCGGAAAAAGCCAAAGAGAGCTGGTTTAAGTTTGACCACTTCTACTCCGATCGCTCTTTCCCGATTCTTCTCGAACAGGTGTTTAAGAATCAGCCGAAGAAAATCGTTGATATTGGCGGCAACACGGGTAAATGGGCAATGCAATGTTGTAAGCACAACGCAGCAGTCGACATTACCATTGTCGACTTGCCTCAACAGCTAGAAATGGCGATGAAAAACGCCAGTGATCATGGCTTCGCTGACCGAGTTCACCCATTCCCTGCCAACATGCTCGATAAACAACAACCATTGCCTGAAAGCGCCGATATTTGGTGGATGAGCCAATTCTTGGACTGCTTCTCTCCAATGGAGATTTTAACTATCCTCAAGAAGGTAAAAGGGCAATTGCGCGAAGGCGACTCTGTCTATATTCTTGAGCTATTCTGGGATGCGCAGAAGTACGATGCGGCATCTTACAGCTTGAATGCAACGTCTCTCTACTTTACATGTTTGGCCAATGGTAATAGCCGTTTCTATCGCAGTGATGACTTCTTGGAAATCATTGAAGAAGCGGGCTTAGTGGTGGAAGAGAGAACCGATAATATTGGTCTAGGTCATACCCTACTTAAACTAAAAGCAGTGTAATGCAGAGAGGCCTTAACATGGTCCTCGAACTATGAAAAGAGACTCTACTCAGGTAGTTGTTATTGGAGCCGGTCCGTCCGGCTCAATTGCTTCCGCTCTTTTAAAAGCGCAAAGTATCGACGTTATCGTTATTGAAAAAGCGCAATTTCCACGATTTTCCATCGGTGAAAGCTTACTGCCTGCTTGTATGGAGGTGGTTGAACAGGCGGGTATGCTTGATGCGGTCACTCAATATGGTTTCCAATACAAAGATGGCGCAGCGTTTCGTCGCAATGGTGTATACACCCACTACGATTTTACCGATAAGTTTAGCCCAGGACCGGGAACAACCTTCCAGGTTCAGCGCGCTAGCTTTGATAAAGTGTTAGCTGACAGCGCTGCCGAGCAAGGGGTAGAAATTCGCTACCAACATCAACTCACCGCCCTAGAGTTTATGGGTTCTCGCTCATTGTTGACGGTTAACGATCCGTGTGGAGAACATTACCAAATTGAAGCGGACTTTGTGCTTGATGCCAGTGGATTTGGCCGAGTGTTACCAAGAATGCTCGACCTTGAACAACCCTCTAGTTTACCACCTCGTAAAGCGATCTTTACTCATATTGTTGATAACATTGATGAGCAAAGTATCGAGTACGATCGCAGTAAGATTCTGATTTCTGTCCACCCTGACAATCATGACGTTTGGTATTGGTTGATTCCATTCTCAAATGGCGTTTGTTCGTTCGGCATTGTGGGGGACCCCGAGTTTTTTGAGCGTTACCCGCAAGACAAAATAGCGGCGATTAAACAGCTTGCAACTGAGGAAGCCGGTTTGGCTATGCTACTCAAACATGCCGAATATCCTAACCCGGCGGGAGAGCTCGGTGGTTACTCGGCTAATGTCAAACATCTCGCAACTAAACACTACGCACTATTGGGCAATGCGGGCGAGTTTCTCGATCCCGTGTTCTCTTCCGGCGTAACAATCGCGATGAAATCAGCTCAACTTGCTGTAAGTTGCGTTATTAAGCAGTTGAATGGCCATGATGTTGACTGGAAAGAGGAATACTCAAAGCCCTTGATGATAGGCGTGAATACATTCCGCACCTATGTCGAAGGTTGGTACAACGGCAGTTTGCAGGATGTGATTTTTTATCGAAAACCCAACTTGCGTATCAAGCAGATGATCAGCTCTATATTGGCTGGTTACGCTTGGGATCAAAATAACCCTTACGTTAAAAACAGCCAACAGAGATTGAGTACTTTAGCGGAGTTGATCCGCTCAGACAAAAGCGAATAGAGTTTGACTTGGCTCAATGGTCGAGTTGGCGAAAACCTCATTGTTTGCCCATACTTTCTACTGTAAACAACTGTCTATCCAATCTTCCTAGCTTCAAGTTTGGATAGAATCAGGAGGCGGAATATGAAGAATGAACTTGATCCGACCAAAGTTCTCCAAGCTTATGAAACAGTGATGGCGAACGGTTCTCCAACGGAGCATGGCAAAATGTATGAGGGCGTCGAAGCGTTCTCCGATTACGATGGCTACAATGTGTATATGCGAGGCAATGGTGTAGAGCTAAAAATCGGCTTCCACAACACCTATCACCTCGATTATGACCAAGAGCACCTTCGTGACAGTTTTCTCAAAAAGGTCGCTATGTTAGCCAAATGAAAAAAGCCCTGAAGCATACTGCATTCGGGGCTTTTTAATGATTGGGCGGAATTAATCCGTTTCGACTAAGCTTGATTCATCTGAATAATCTTCTGCGTTGTTTGCGTAGTGTTTGGCATGGCCATTGAGAGTATGGAAGCGCTTACGACCACGAGCTAGCTGAACGTATTTCAACCAAACGCGCTCGAGCTTTGACTTCGCTTTACCTGGATGGACGAGTACCTTGACGAAGTGTTTCTCTTCGCTGTTTTCCGGTAACAGTTCGCCAGACTCTAAACCCAACATAGTATCACCATAAAGGGTTAGGATTTCTTCCTCAGCAAGCGTAAAATCTCCAGACTTAGCAAAGCCGCGTGGAAACTTAGTGTTGTCGTAAAAACGTTTTTTGCCATGACGAAATAAAGTGTCTGACATTTTGGTAGCCTCTATTAGTTCTGCAAGGGTAAGTAACACCAATCCGTTTAAATATGTGCTCATCGTTACGCCAAAATCTGAACATCTATTTATCTCGGTTGGTATGAAAATTAGGCGCAAAATGCTTAAATGAAAAACAAATAATTTTTGTCTTAACTATCGAATATTTTAATTAAGTTTAGATAACACTTTAGTGACTGAAAGATGATCAAGAAAATGCAGTATTTGGTAATCTTTCATGCTCATCGGTAGAGGAAATTCAATGGATGTAAAAGTTTTTAGAACGTTTTTAGAGTTAGCCCAAGTTAGGCATTTTGGTAAGGCGGCAGAAAACCTGTACATCACTCAAGCGGCAGTCAGCGCTAGGATCAAACAGCTAGAGAGCTATTTTGACACACAGCTGTTTATTCGAGATAGGAACAATATCAAGCTAACATCAGCAGGCGAACGATTGATTGGCTATGCTGAGGTTATGGTCAATACCCTCCAGCACGCTAAGCTAGAGCTGTCACTTGAGAGTGGAAAAGCATTGCAGTTGACCTTAGGGGGTACGCCTAACGTTTGGGATGCGTATCTGCAAAATGGCTTAAGTTTAGTGACCGATGAATTTGAAGGCTATGGTTTTATGGCCGAAATTATGAGTCGCGAGAGCTTGTCGCGCCAATTGCAAGAGCGAACTCTCGACATGGCGTTTGCCTTTGATCAAATTAAGGCTGATGAACTGCACTGTAAAAAAGTTGCCGATGTGGTGCTGTTTTTGG
>NZ_JATABG010000076.1:0-11720 GCF_036533755.1 Vibrio sp. M260118
GACAATTACACCAATATTTATCCAACTAAAGTCGCTCTAGGTCAGTTTCACCAAAAAGACTCTCATCCAGTCTGGCTTTTTCAAAACGCAGATGGCGGCTATTCTCTGGATGACCAAGTGTGGGGAGGAACTCGTAAACTTTATCCCTTGATAACGGAAGAGGAATTGAGAGGGAAGTGGCACAAAATAGAGATAAACGTTAAGTGGTCGCGAGACGATAGCGGTTGGTTCAAGGTGTGGGTCAATGGCAATCAAAAAGTTGATTATTCTGGACAGACAATGGAAGCCAATACGGTGTATTTTAAATATGGAATATATCGCTCGTTTTTAGAACGATATAGGATCAGATACTCAAAGACCATGAAGCCAACAAAAGATGATATCGTACCAACACAAACTGTTTTCTATAAAAATGTTTCTAGGGCAAATAGTCGAGAAGACTTGCTTCACTAACATTGAGACCTCAAAAAACTTCGCTACGGATAAATCTCAGCTTAGAAGTGTCTACAAATTGACTGATGGGACATATTGTCCCATTTCAGCCTAAAATCCGTACAGAGGGCACTTTAATGTTAAGGACACTCCTACAAGCGCTACCTTTTAATGCTATGTAAATGAGATAGAGCCGACGGTTTCCGTACCTTTTTGTGAGTCAATTGCCTCTAACTTCCATACTTTGTTAGGCAATTGTTCAACTGCATCACAGCAATGCCAACAGCCGTCTTTTTATCTTCATGTGCTTCCACTGCGGCAGAGTAACCGTGCTGATATCCCTGCAAACGTGCAGCTTCTCGCCAGGCAAACCTGCTAGCTTTTTCTGTGTCATAACCTTTGGCTTCGCTGTAATAGGCTCTCATGGACCTGTAGGAGAGCGCCAGATACTTACCCGCAGTGTGATTAAGGTTCAAGTTACTCTTTTCAAGGTCTTCCGGGTTGTGATAGAGAAACTTGGCAAAACCAGAACATAGAGCGAGTTCTTCACCTTTAACGTAATGCTCATTGTCCCACTCCATCTCTGCAACGACGCTGCCACTAACGAATGACAAATACATTAGCATGCGAATTTGTTTAGTCGTCATAAGCATTTCTCCTTGTAAAAACACATCTAACTCTACGCTGGTTTTTATCTTCTTTTGCTCAGCAAGATGTTTCCCCCCTAACCAACAAAATCCTGACGGGATATTCCGTATTGGGTCATTTTGTTGTTGAGGGTTCGTCTTGGTAGCTCTAGCTCGCTTAATACTGCTTGAACGTTGCCTTTGTGGCGCTTTAGCGATTGAATGATCAGTTGGCGCTCGAAGCTGTGGACTCGATCCGCTAAATTGTGGCTGGTACCCACCTCTTCCACTTGGGTCTCGCAGCCGATGATTGCCCCGAGCGAGTGACTACCACCAATGGCTAGCACATAGCGCTCGGCGGCGTTCTTTAACTGGCGCACATTGCCGGGCCATTCATAATCAATCAGCATTGCACTGTCGTAGTCACTGAGCTCGACAAAATCACGCTGATATTGAAGCGCCACTTTACGAGCAAAGTACTCAAATAGAAGTGGGATATCTTCTCGTCGTTCGCTGAGCTTAGGCAGGTCTAACTCCACCACGTTGAAGCGGTAGTATAAGTCTTCACGAAATTCGCCTAGATCAGATGCTTTGCGCAGATCGGTTTTTGTCGCTGCAATCACCCATAAATCGAGATCGACTTCCTGATTAGAGCCGATGCGTTCTAGCTTTCTCTCTTGCAGTACTCGCAGCAGCTTGATCTGGAAGCTCATCGGCATACTCTCTATCTCATCGAGAAACAGCGTGCCTTTATTGGCGTGCTCAATTTTACCCACGCGATTCTTGTCTGCTCCAGTAAACGCTCCTTTTACATGGCCAAATAGCTCACTCTCGAACAGGTTCTCTGGTATTGCGCCACAGTTAACCGCAACAAACGGGTGGTCTCGTCGCTGACTAAAATCATGTAAGCAGCGTGCGACTAGTTCTTTACCCGTTCCGGTCGCGCCATTTATTACTGTATCGACAGGGGTTTGGCCGAGCATAAGTATCTGTTTGCGCAGCTCCGATAGCCGCGGTGATTGCCCAATCAGGCGCGACTCTAAGCTCGGTTTCTCAACTAATAATTGCTGCAACTTGCGGTTCTCAAGCACTAGCCTGCGTTTTTCGCTGGCCCTTTTTATCCGATCAACAAGCAAATCTGGTTCGACGGGTTTTTCGATAAAGTCATACACGCCATTGCGCATCGCTTCGACGGCCATTTTGACATCACCGTGAGCGGTAACCAGCAACACAGGAATATCACTATCGATGTTTTGAACCTGTTGGGCAAAGGTCATTCCATCCATTTCTGGCATACGAATATCCGAAACCACCACGGCTTTCATGTTGGCTTCTATTACGCTCAACGCTTGTTTAGCGGAAGAGAAGTCCTCAACCTCAATATCAGCCAAATTCAGCCACTGCTTGGTCGCTTTGCGAATCGCCTCTTCATCGTCGACTAATACCACTTTTACCGATTCTAGCTGTGGATGATTACTCATTATTTGACTCTCCCGATGAAGCAAACAAGGTTACGCAAAATGCAGCACCTTGTTCCGTGTTGTTCTCAACCGCAAGGGTGCCACCAAACTCTTCAATAATGCCCTTCGATACAGACAAACCAAGCCCTAACCCTTTCCCCGGTGGCTTAGTGGTAAAGAAAGAGTCAAACAGCATAGGCAGGTCTTCATCGCTCACGCCGCAGCCATTGTCAGAGATTTTAATCACCACTTGCTGCTGTTGTTGGTAACTGGCGATAGTAATTCGCCCGCAATCGACACAGTCAGACTCGATGATGGCATCAATGGCATTGCGAATTAGATTAACCAAGATTTGCTCTAGTTTTATCTCATCTGCATTGACCCAACACTCGCTTTGTTGTTCGCGTACTATCTCTATCTCATGTTTGTCGATACGGGGCTGCAGTACCACAAGTGCGTTGTCGAGTGCTTGCTTAAGGTCGACGGGGCGAAGCTCACCGACTGAACGGCTAGCAAAGGTTTTCAGCCGAGTAACGATACTTGATACGCGGCGAATCAAGCTATCAACCTCGCCAAGATTCTCCTCAACTAGCTCATATTGACCTTTCTTGGTCAGCAGTTTACTACTAGCGACGTAAGTCAGAGTCGCTTGTAGGGGTTGGCTAATCTCATGGACAAGCTCAGCAGAAAGCTGGCCTAGGGCGCTCATTTTCTCTGCATGAATAAGCTCTTCATTGGTTTGGCGAAGCATTTTCTCGGTTCGAATCCGCTCCTCTATCTCACGCTTTAAGTTACTATTGCTCTGTCGCAGGGCGTTAGTTCGCTGTGCGACCTGCCACTCAAGCTGCTGCTGATGTTTAATGCGACTAAAGAAAAAGGAAACCAACAAAGCAAGTAGTGCTGTCACCAACAGCGCAATCAGTAATACAGTAAACTTGCTCTGCTCAATGCTTTTCATGTCATTGAGATAGTAAAGCTGCCAACCTAACCGCGGTATTTCACGCTCATGCAGTAAGAAATGGCCAGAAGAGAAGGTAGCATCGTCGGTTGAGCTGGTTTGAGAAAGATTGATCACCCGATCGCCAAGTGGAGAGCCTGGACGCTCTTCCATCGGTAGAGCATGAATCTGGTGGTTACTATACTTTTGCGCCTCTTCGATACGCTGGCTTACTTCCGGTGACAGTGGCGACAAACTTCGATAACGCCATTGTGAGTGACTAGAGAGGAAAATTACTCCATCACTATCGCTAATCCATACTCGCTCCCCGCCCGCGCTCCAGTTTGCTTCAAGCAGCGACATATCAATTTTGAGTACCGCGACGCCAACAACCGTGTCATTATTTTTAACTGGTTTAGAAAGAAACAGGCCCGGTTCGCCCGTCGTCACACCCACTGCGAAAAACTGGCCTTCATTGCCCGCGACAGCATCAATAAAATACGGTCGGAAATGGTAGTCGTTGCCGATAAAACTGTTCTCATCTTGCCAATTACTGCTCGCTACAACCGTCCCGCTGAGGTTCATCAGGTACAACGCATCGGCTCCCGACTCTGTCTGCCAATCCGCCAACTTAACGTTGACCCGATCCGCTAACCGAGCATTGGTAGGCGTTGAAAGCAGCATTAACACTTGGGCATCGTTGGCAGTGATGTGGGGTAGATAATTGAAGCGCTGATACTCAGCTTCAACTGTTGAAGCATAGAGATTAAGGCGCTCCTCACCGATTCGGTGTAGCTCTTCAAATTGCTGAAACTGGGTGCTTCTCACCAATACTGTAGCGAAAAACGCGCCAATAATGAGTGCAGTTATGGCAATCATTCCATATGCTTTGCTCGTGCTACTCAGCGACATTCCATGTCTCCACAATCTAATATTGAACCAAACGAATAAGGACAGATAGCAAGTATTACGCCAAATACCCCAGGTATCACGCTAGGGCTGATAGCGTAACTCTTTGAAGTCATTACAGGTATTTGACACTGACAATCATAGGCCAAAAATGGCTCATATCAATCGACATACCTCAATTAGTTGAGCCAAATTTGGCTCACTCAACCTCACAGTTACAAAATTTCGTTACCTCTCCATCAACAATTCCGCAAATAATCTACCATACTTCAACCACTTAACATCAAAGAAACTCCTTCATAACAAGTTGGCAAACCCTTTGCTAGTGACTCTTTGCTAAGAACGCAATGAAAACATCGCTCCTCCCTACACAATTTCGGGGCATATAACCAATAACAAGGACGAAAGAATGAAAGCACTAAAACTATCGCTGATTACTCTTACCGTAACTGGATTCATGGCTGGAGAAGTGGCCGCAGCAACCGAGTGGAACGTGTCACTTTGGGGTAAACGCAGAGCTTTTACTGAGAACGTAGAAAAGTTAGCTGAACTGGTTGAATCAAAAACCAACGGTGAGTTTACGCTTAACATTTCCTACGGCGGCTTATCTAAGTCACGCGAAAACCTAGACGGCATCTCATTTGGTGCTTTCGAAATGGCTCAGTTCTGTTCTTTCTACCACTCAGATAAAAACCCAACCATTACCGTAACTGAGCTGCCATTCACTAAAGATGTTTCGCTCGCACGCGTCAGTGAAATCTACATGAAGGTGTTTGAACATCCAGAAGTGAAGAAAGATCTTGCTCGTTGGAATGCGACGCTACTAATGCCTACCCCGCTTCCTCAGTACAACATCGTCAGTAAAGGCGATCCTTTAGTGTCACTCGATGACTTCTCTGGCCTACGCGTGCGTGGCCCAGGCGGAATCATGGGTGTACTAGGTAAACTTGGCGCAGTTAAAACCGGTGTTCCTTTCTCTGAGGTTCGTCAGTCAATGGACTCTGGCGTAATTGATGCCGCTTCCTTTGCTCCTCACGCACACCTTGCAACCAACTCATACAAGGTTGGTAAATGGGCAACGACCAACCTCAACCTAGGCTCTGCGAACTGTCCGGTTGTGGTGAACTCTGAGGCTCTAGCCGCACTGAAACCTGAGCACAGAGAAGCGCTATTGGGCTCTGTTGATGAGGCGCTTGCTTACTATGTAGAGAACTACGAACAGAACACTACAGCTAAGTACGAAGCCGCAATCAAAGAGGAAGGGCTAGATCAAATCACCTTCTCTGCGGAGCAAACAGCCAAACTCAATGAGCTTTCAGAGTCTGTGCGTCAAGAGTGGGTTGAAAAGTACAAAGGCAAATTTGATTCTCAAGCTGTGTTTGATTACACCGCTAAGCTGTTTGCTGAAAAATAATCACCTCTAGGCCGCCTTAGTTGGTGGCCTACCTCTTTATCATTTACAACATCGTTATCATTTATTTCTTAGGAGGCCGGTATGTCGGCGGCTGCTTCTGTTAAACAAGATGGTTCACTATTAAGTCGAACTGATCGGTTGTTCTTTCGCTTTGAATCACTGCTCAATTTGGCGGGTGGAACCGCAATATTCCTATTGGTTGCCCTTGCAACGGTCAATGTACTTGGTCGTTGGTTGTTCTCTACACCCATCAGTGGCTATATCGACTGGGTAGAACAAGCAATGGCGTTTATCGCATTCCTAGGCATTGCTTATACACAACGTATGGGTGGCCATATTCGTATGGACATCATCGTTGGTCAGTTTCGAGGACGTTGGTTGTGGTTTACCGAGCTATTGACCACTAGCCTAATGCTGGTTGTCACATTAGTCCTAATTTATGGCTCGTACCTTCACTTTTGGCGCGCCTATTGTCTGGGAGACTCTTCTCTCGATATTAACCTACCAACTTGGCCTGCAAAACTGGTTGTTACGGTTGCCTTAACCATTCTTGCGCTGCGCTTATTACTACAAATATGGGGCTATCTGCGCGCCTTAAAACAAGGCGGTGATTCGCCAGTCGCGGTGCCATTAATCGAATCAGCTGCTGAAGTGGCAGCAAAAGAAGCCGAGTCTGTTAGCGGACACGATAACTAGGAGAAGTTCCCTTGTCACAATTACTTCAAACCATGGCCAATATGAATAGCATAGAGATCGGCCTTTGGGTTTCAGCAGCTATGTTGGTGTTCGTAATTTTGGGCGTGCGCGTCGCTTTTGCAGCGGCCATAGCAGGCTTTATCGGCCTAGTGTGGATATTCAGTGCCAAGTTAGGCTTCGAGCGCGGATTTCTCGTCGCAGTTAAAATGGCCGGAACCATACCACACTCAAAAGTCTCATCGCTGGCCCTTTCGTTGATTCCAACCTTCATCTTGATCGGCTTTCTTGCCTATCACGCTGGGCTGACTAAATCGCTATTTGAAGCGGCAAAACGTTGGGTAGGCTGGCTACCGGGCGGTATGGGCGTCGCGACCGTATTCTCAACAGCAGGATTTGCAGCAGTCTCTGGGGCTTCTGTTGCTACGTCAGCGGTGTTTGCCCGCATTGCTGTACCTGAGATGCTTAAGCTAGGTTACGACAAACGCTTTGCAGCCGGTGTGGTTGCCGCAGGTGGTACGCTCGCATCACTCATTCCACCTTCTGCAATCTTGGTCATTTACGCCATTATCGTAGAACAAGATGTAGGCGCATTACTTATGGCAGGCTTTATCCCTGGCTTTGTATCTGCACTCATCTATGGTGGATTGGTGATCTTCCTGGCCATGACACGCAAAGACTTTGGCCCTCCAGTTCGTGGTTACACCTGGTCACAACGTATGGAGTCTCTTCCTGCTGCCATGCCAATCTTCTTTGTTGTCGCGATTATTATGGTGTGTATCTATGGCGGTGTTGGCACGCCAACGGAAGCAGGCGCACTAGGTGCTACGGCCATTTTGTGTGTTGCGCTCTACCACGGTAGCGGTTGGAAAGAGATCAAAAGCTCGCTAATGGAAACCGCCAAACTGTCTGCAATGATCTTTGCCATCATCTGGGGTGTTTTGATTTATGTTCGCTTCCTCGGTTTTGCCGACTTACCAAGTGCATTCTCCGATTGGATTGTGAGTTTAGAACAGAGCCCAATGCTGACATTGCTGTTCATCCTACTCGCATACGCAGTACTAGGGATGTTTATGGATGCGATCGGCATGTTGCTACTCACCCTGCCCGTGGTTTATCCAGCGATTATTGCTTTGAACGGTGGCGCCGATGTAGCAGCGGCAGATTCTGCATTTGGAGTCTCTGGTATAGGTTGTGCCATTTGGTTCGGTATCATAGTGGTAAAAATGGCCGAGCTATGCTTAATCACACCGCCTATCGGCTTAAACTGCTTTGTCGTAGCGGGGGTTCGCCCAGAGTGTTCGGTTCAAGATGTGTTCCGTGGCTGTACTCCATTCTTTGTTGCCGACGTCATTACCATTGCAGTACTGATATTCTTCCCAAGTATCGTATTGTGGCTACCACAGTTGATTGGATACGCATAACTCAAAACACATCAAAGGGAGCACATCGCTCCCTTTTGATGACTAGCTCAATAAAACCAATAAGTTAAAAACCTTTCTGTTAACACACCGTCTCATGAACTCTGTGATTGTACCGTCACATTGTGCAAACGTGTTTGTATATATTGAAGCAAATTTCTTAAACATTGGTTGAATATGAAGCCACGTAATCTTGCTTTAATTATCGCTGCTCTCAGTTTTTCATCTCACGCAGATACCCAATTACCCTCAGGCCAAGATTGGCTTGATCACGCTGAAAAAGGTTTAGCGCCGTATTGGATGATGCCCACGGCGCAGGGGAACCCTACCGGTAACTTCCCTACCTTCCGCTGTGACAACGGCACACTACTCGACGTCAATGACGTTTGTCCTGAACTCGATAAAGGTTGGATTACCCCTCACTTTGGTCGCGAATATACGCGCATGAAATCTCGCCAGACCTATGCATACGGTGTGCTTTTCCACCTGACAGGTAACCCTGAAGCGCTAGAGTTAGCCAGACAAGGCGCGTATTACTTGATTGATAACCTGCGCGATGAACGCAGTGGCGGATTCATCAGTTACACCCAAGACAGTAAACCTGGCCTAGAGTGGCAACAACGAACTTCGCAAGATCAGGCCTACGCTCTGGTTGGCCTGGCCATGTACTACTACCTAACTCAAGATAGCAAAGTCGAACAAGCTTTGATTGAGCAGCAAGCCTTCATCTTTGATACATACCGTGTTGACGATAACAGCGGGCTCGCTTGGGTATTAAAAGATGGGGATGGAGAAAGTGCACTGCAAAAAGAGTTGGTCGCTCAGCTTGATCAAATCAATGGTTATCTGCTGTTAGTTGCTCCACTACTGCCTGAACCTGCTAAGTCGAAGTGGATGTCAGACCTAACATGGCTTACTCAAGTGCTCGTCGAACACTATCATTCCGAAGACGAACAGCGTTTCTACGGCGGGATTCACCATAAAGCGGCGATGATGCAAAGCGCTAAACACAACGACTTTGGCCACACGATTAAAGCTTACTGGATGACCTACCTAACGGGTCAAACCGTTAACAACAAGCAGTGGTCTGAGTTTGGTTTACAAGGGATGAAGCACACTTTGAAACAAGCTCAGGTGGAGCGTGACTTCAGCACAGTGGCAGAATTTTTTAGTGAGCCTCTGAGTGAAGCTTGGCAAGGCAGTAAGATCATTAGCTGGTGTGGCCGCCCTCACTCTGGAGGTAGCTCGTCTTGGGAGTGGGCTGAGCTTGACCAAGCTGCCATGACCGTCACTATGGCCGGTGAGTCTCAAAAAGAGGTGCTAAAATATACCTTGCCTAGTTTCCATGACGCTTGGGTCGATCATCAATATGGTGGTATAGGATTAGATCCAAAACGCACCAAAGCGTTCCACTGGGGTAATGGCTACCATCAGTTTGAACACGCGCTGATTGGTTACCTGTTTGCCCAACACAACGATAAAGAGACCGCTAACCTTTACTATGCTCGTCCTGAGAGCAGTAAGCTAACCTACAGCCCTTACTATTACAAGGGCGATGTAGAGCAAATCACTCCATTAGCGGACAAAAGAATTAAGAAGGTGGCGTTTAGCCATATAAGACCTTAAAGCACAAATAGGACCATAAAAGCAAAAATCCGATGCGTGTCGCGCATCGGATTTTTTTAAATCAATTCAAAAAGTTAAATCGCAGCAATAAAACTTACAGCATGGTCAGTGCAAGCTTCGCCAAGTTATAAGCATCAACATAACCAGAGTGTTGACGTCCTTCCCACTCGATGCCTTTGCTCTCCTGCGCTGCTTTATGCCCGATACGCTTGTCCTTTAGTCGGTTCTGGATTCGATACAAGGTCGCCAAGTTAATAAATTCATTAAACGGCATATCGATACCTTTGCCAGCGCACTCTTGGCGAAGAACGTTATCGTCACGTCCCCAAGCCGCGTAAATCTTGTTTGTACCGCCAAAGTTTTTAATCATAGATTTAAGGACCTCTGCTAAAGGGCGTCCTTGTTTCTCGATTTTTCTTGGCGTAATGCCCGTTAACTGCGAACAGAACAACGATACTTCATCGCTCTCTGGCTTCACGTAGTATTGGGCCCGCTTTACGATCTGACCTAAATTGAGGTCGATTTCAGCAAGCCCCACTTCGATGATTTCGCCAGTCGTACCGACACCGTTTTCATTCCAACAGCACATTTCTAAATCGAAACAAACTACACGGTTATGGTTCATGGTTCGCCTTTGTTCAAATCATTCTAAAAGCGCAAAATTCTACATCAGAATCAGAAAAAACTCGAATGCCGTTGTACTGATTGGCGAGTTATTCCGCAATTGAGACGCAATCGCGTCCACTCTCTTTACTCTTATATAGCTGAGCATCGGAAGCATGCAAGATATCTTCTTCGTTTTCATCGCGGCGAATCGCCGCCCCAATACTCAATGAACATTTGATCTTTAAGCCATCAAAGTCATAAACCGAGTTTGCCACGGTTTGACCAATCCCATGTAAATAATTAAACAGCTCAAACCGATCAGTGATAGAAGAGATGATACAAAATTCATCACCTCCCGTGCGGACAAAGATATCGCCTTCTCTGAGCTTTTTCTGCACGGTTCGTACTACGTGGCAAAGCATCTCATCGCCAGCTATATGCCCATATTGATCATTAACCTGTTTAAATCTATCAACGTCAAATACCGTCAGAGAGAATGGTTCATCTACGCTGACTTTATTATTTAGATATCGGATGAAGGCTCGACGATTATAAATACCAGTGAGCGTGTCATGGTCGACCAGGTAAAGTAGCTCTTCTGTACGTTGACCTAAAGCCCTTTCAAGTCGTTCTTGACTTCTTACTAATAACGACACAATGTAACTCGAAAGCGATGCAATCAGAATTCCGGTGATAAAAATACCAATCAGAACCACACGATCCTTGCCAGAGATAACGTGGTCGAGTTTGAAATCCACCACCCACTCGCGATTCGGCAAAATCACTTTCTTGCTCACTTTAATACCACTGGTCGTTTGCCAATTCTCGCTTTGGTAAAGAATTGGATCGTCTTCAGCGTCAAAGCCGATGTCTGTCACTCTCACCAATAAGTCTTGTTCTGTTGCGGTCCGAACCACTATCGATTGAAAGTACTTAGTGGAGCGGATAACGCCAATCACCACACCCATCAGCTCATGTTGATTGTTCGCACTAAAAACCGGGTGGTACACCAACAGTCCCGTCTTCGCTAAGCTTCTGTCTAGGCCGTCTTGAAGAAGACGAATTTTGTCAGAAACACTGGGCAGGCCGGTTTGGCGCATTCCATCTAATACCAACTCAAAACGTTGTCTAGATGAGTAATAACCCAAAGCATTAAAATTGTCTTGCGTTCTCGGGTAGACATCAGACGCAGGATAAATTGGCTCTTGGTTAGGCATGATATAGCCCATGGTTTTAGGGCCATCTTTTGGCACTGTATACACTTGATAAAACGGAAACGTTTGCCTTACATTGTTTACGTGCTCCTCCACTTGGTCATGCTCGACCCGAGGCATCCACTGCAAAGCAATTAAAGTTTGAGAGGCTGAAACGATTTGGTCTGCAAACACAGGAAAACGGTACCAATCTTCAGGCATGGTCGCATGATAGAAGTTAGCCCCTGCACCAATGAACTGTAAGTCGCTCTCAACGACTTTTTGTAAATTGTGTGCCTGTTGCTCGGCTAATCTTTCTACTATTGAAGCCGTGTACCTAACCTGGGAGAGATAGACGAAATAGATGGCGTATAACGCAACTAGCATTGAAAACACAAATGCC
>NZ_JATABG010000077.1:0-11672 GCF_036533755.1 Vibrio sp. M260118
TTTTAGTTCCTCAGGCATCTGGCCCCAAGGATAAGCGTGGAAATACTCTTTAATGTCTTTAACAGTGTGACCTTTAGCAACTTCAGACACGCTAGGTGGGAAATATCCGTCTTGAGTTTCTACATTAAAGTGGAACTCATTTTTACGTTCAGACATAAAAAACTGATACCAGTTTTCATAGATAGATTCGACAAGATCTTTCGGGATCGGATGATTTTTTAATACACCGAACCCCGTTTCACGCAGGGATGCAACAAATAGCTCAGCAGCGTTTTCAGCTTGGTAGTCTACGGTTTCTAATTTCATGCTTTACTTTCTAGTTGTTATATATGTGAACGAACGATTCTAGTTGTGACAATTTAGTAAAGCAAACCCATTCTCTAACGTGATGCGCTTCATGTTCGATAATGTGTAAATAGACTAAATTTCAACATAAAGTGTGAATACGGGCGGCTTTCATCCTCACAAATAATTGAACACTGTTTTATTGAATGGCATTATACGCCTGTTAATGGACAGGAGAGATCCTATGAACCTCAAATTTACCAACTGTTTAGTTGGTTTGACCCTCGTATATAGTGTTATATTTTTGTTTTCTGCCTTCGAGCCTTCCTCGCGTGCAGTATGGATCGCAGAGGTGATACCTGCTCTACTGATACTGGCGACAATTTTTCTCGTATCTCGCCACTATCAGTTTTCCACCACCGCTTATTTGCTAATGTTTATCTGGCTTAGCCTACACACCATAGGGGCGAAATATACTTTCGCTGAAGTACCGTTTGACTGGTTCAATCAAATGATTGGCTCACAGAGGAACAACTTTGACCGCGTTGCTCATTTTTCCATTGGTTTATACGCCTATCCCATCGCAGAGTATTTGACTCGAGCGAAAAAATTAACCGTCGGGATCGCCTTGAGCTACGCTCTGTTCGCGATTATGGCGCTAGCCGCTGGGTATGAGATCATTGAATGGTGGTATGCAGAACTTGCTGGTGATGATGAGGGGATCGCGTTTTTAGGTTCTCAAGGTGATATTTGGGATGCCCAAAAAGACATGCTTATGGACACCCTCGGCGCACTAACTGCCCTAACTCTGTTTAATGTTCAGCAGCGTGTATTCTCTTCTATCCAAGCTAAGTAAGGATTAAAACCTTCTACAAACGGAACTTGAACAATTTGTGGCACTTCATAGTCATGTTCTGCTGCAATAATTTGTTCAAGCTCCGCGTAACACGCCTTTTTGGTTTTCATGATCATCAATGTCTCTTTGTCAGCACATAGTTGATTTTGCCAGACATAATGACTCTGGATTGGCATGGTTTGAATACAAGCTGCCAGTCCTTTTTCTAACACCGCTTGTATGATTCGCTTGCAGTTTTCATCGTTATTTACTGTTGTCAGGACGATACAGTATTGGCCACTCATCGCAGCTCCTTATTTTTGAATAGTAACGGAATAATCGCCTTCGCAAAGCTCTTTGACGAAGCTAGAGCCTGTGCCGTTATATGCGATCCAAACCTTCTTCTTTGCTCGGGTAATCGCAACATAGAACAGTCGTCTCTCTTCGGCATAAGGATATTGATCGCTCGACTGTGTTAGCGCACCATCGATATGTAACGCTTTAACCCTTGCTGGGAACTGGCCTTCATCGACATTCAGTATGAAAACGTAGTCTGCTTCTTTACCTTTACTCCCGTGACAAGTCATAAATTCGATGCTCAAGTTCGGGAAACGCTTTTGCCAATCAGAGAATAGCTCCGGTTTGTGATAATGATTTCTACCCAAAAGCAGGACAGACTGACTAGATTTCGCTTTACCATTTAATTGATCGAGTGTTTTCTCTACATTATTCAGTGGCATTAGAGTAACCGCTTTCGACTTTTGTACTTTATGACTGATTAGCTCTTTATCTAGTTGAGCAGGGTTTTGCAAAATAAACTGGTTTGCAACCTCACCAATCTGGTTATTGAAGCGGTAAGTGGTATCTAAGTGATGAACGGTTGAATGAGGAAAGCGTTGCGCAAAACCTGTCGTCAAATCAACGTCTGAACCTGCAAACTGATAGATTGATTGCCAGTCATCACCTACAGCAAATAGCACACAGCCTTGCCCACTCGCACACAGAGCTTCAATAAGAGCTAAACGTTGCGGCGAGATATCTTGGTACTCATCAACCATAATATATCGCCAAGGCGAAGTGAACTTACCCTTATTAACAAACTCAGTCGCACGGGTAATCATCAGATTAAAATCGATTTGTCCCTGCTCTTTCAATTGCTGTTGCCATGCTTGATAACATGGCCAAACTAAAGATAGCTCGCTGTTTAAGCGTGTATAGTCCGGCAAATCAACCAGTTGCTGTTGTACTGTTTTTTTGTTGGCACCTAACGCCGCCAATTGCATAAGCTGCTTTTCGAGCCATGCAATCAGTTTAGGGTTCTCGACATGGCTACCAAGTTCATCATCGCCCGCTAAATATGCAATAGGCCATTTGGCTAGGTGTTTTTGCCACCGCTTGAAGTTAGTTGGTGTCATCCAGTGTTTCTTCAGCCAATCTACGCACCAACTCAGACGCTGGTTCTCTTCTAGCGCCAATGGCGATATTTGAGCCCCTGCCGGATCAACATGATTAAGGATGTGTAACCCTAACTGATGGAAGGTATTGACCTTAACCCCTTCTGAACTCAGACCTATTTTGTCTTGCAAGCGTTGTTGCATCTCCTGGGCAGCATCTCGTCCAAACGCGAGCATTAGAATCTGTTCTGGGCTAGCAAGATGACTTTGCAATAGGTACGCGACGCGCGCAGTTAGTACACTAGTCTTTCCCGAACCTGCCCCTGCAAGAATTAAGTTGTTGTCATCATTAAGTATTACAGCGCGCCGTTGCGACTGATTAAGGGGAGATGACTCAATCTGCTCAAACAGCACTCGCCAGTTATCGAGTTCTGTTGCTAGCCACTGTTCATTTCTTTGTTCCAATTGTTGATTAGTGTGCTCTATCCAAGGCTGTATCTGCGCCATTCGATTCGGCATACGCAGCATGGCATCACTAAGCGTCATTCCCATGGTTGCAAAATCATCATTGACTTGCTCACGCCACTTATAAACGCTTGCATGTGTGAGAAATGAAGGTTGGATTTTAAAATGAGATATCGCTTCTTCCCATTTCGGAACAAATGCTCTCAGCTGAGTGCATTGCTCATTATGCCATTTTTGGTAAGTTGCGACGGCTCGCCTTGCAAATGAACGACATTTATCAAGCTCCAAACCTTGTACGAGCCAAGCTCTTCGTTTTCCGCTCTCTTCTTGAGCAAAAAACAACAGTCCGCCCCAAACAAGGCCATTTTTCACTTGTACTTGGCCGCTCCAAACACCAAATGGAATGTGCTCTTCGCTTATGTCTGAGCTTAAAATCAATGAATCTGACGTTATTTCAATTTGGTGGTATTCGTTTTGAATAAAGAACTTTGCAGTCTTGTTTGCGCTTAGCTGCATTCTATTTACCTATAATTCGAACTAATCGCATCATAACGCAATTAAAATTGCTTTTGATGAGTTTCAGTTAAAAATCGCTGCTCTAACTTGGTTTTTGATTGCACAACTCCCTCCGATTAGGCTGATTCTTATCCACTAATTGAATGTCACACGCTTTTTCTTAGTATCTTTATTGAGATCAGATCGTTACCATATAACCACTTAAGCATATTTTACCTATTAGATTGTGAATTTAACTAGTCAGCTACGTCACTACTGGGCCAATAAAACCTTCAACTACAGCTTGCTCATCCTAGCTACGCTACTTGGTGTGGTGATTCCTACTTGGTATCTGCAACTTAACGAGCTTATCGTACCCTTGATACTAGGCGTCATTGCCGCAGCACTGGCGGAGAGCGACGACAGTTTTACCGGTCGACTAAAATCCCAATCACTAACACTCATCTGTTTCACGGTCGCCTCGTTCTCGATCGAACTTCTGTTCGAGCTGCCGTGGCTTTTTGCAGCAGGGCTGTTTATCTCGACATTCGCGTTTATTATGCTTGGCACAATTGGGCCTAGGTATGCCAGCATTGCATTTGGTTCATTGCTTATCGCGATTTACACCATGTTAGGAGCCAACGAAACTACAAGCTTATGGTTTCAACCTATCATGTTGCTCACTGGTGCAGCTTGGTATTATTTTGTGTCCATGATTTGGCATGCACTGTGGCCATTACAACCCGTACAACAGAGCTTAGCTAACGTCTTTGTCCAGTTAGGACAATACCTCGAATTAAAGAGCCAGCTATTCTATCCCGTATCCAACCTAACTCCGCAGCCATACCGTATAGAGGAAGCGCGCCTGAATGCAGCAACCGTTAACTCGCTCAACACTTGTAAAGCAACCTTTCTTGCTCGCTCAAAACGCGGTCACGTTGATGGTACAAGCGATCGGTTTTTAAATACCTATTTCCTCGCACAAGACATCCATGAACGCATCAGCTCAACCCACTATCGTTATCAAGAACTCGCGCAGCATTTTGAACGATTCGATATCCTGTTTAGATTTAAGCACCTATTGCAACTTCAAGCTAAAGCGTGTCTCGAAGTCGCTGAAGCAATTCGATTGGGTAACGAGTATCAACACAGTGGCGAATCCATTATCGCTTTAGACGAGCTGCAAAACTCTATGCTCTATTTGCAGCAACAAAACAATCCCCAGTGGCGATCACTGTTGGCCCAACTCGGCTATCTATTTAATAATCTAGCGACTGTTGAAAAGCAACTCAGCAACATCAATAACCCTGATGCCAACCATTTAGACGAAGACGTATTAGATGATACCGAAGCGCACACGCTTAAAGTCATGTGGCAAAGAGTAAGGTCGAATTTCACTAAAGATTCAATGCTGTTTCGCCATGCTGTGCGTATGTCTATCGCACTCACTATAGGCTACGGATTTATACAGCTATTTGATATTGAGCGAGGTTATTGGATTTTGCTCACCACTCTATTTGTCTGCCAACCTAACTACAGCGCCACACGACAAAAACTGGTTGCACGTATTGTCGGTACATTTGTCGGCATTTTGATTGGTGTCCCTTTGCTAACCTTGTTCCCCTCGCAAGAGAGCCAACTGCTGGTTGTAGTTATATCAGGCGTCGCGTTTTTCGCGTTTAGATTGGCCAACTATGGCTACGCCACCGGATTTATAACTGTTCTAGTCCTATTCTGTTTTAATCAGCTTGGACAAGGTTTTGATGTCATTCTGCCACGCATTGCAGATACATTAGTTGGTTGTATTCTTGCTGTCTCTGCGGTCACTTTTGTTCTACCTGATTGGCAGTCAAAGCGTCTGCATAAAGTGATGGCCGACGCGATTGCAGCAAACCAGCGCTATTTAGGACACATTATCGGCCAGTACCGTGTAGGTAAGAAAGATAGCTTGAACTACCGCGTCGCAAGACGTAATGCTCACAACCAAGACGCCAACTTAACTAGCGCTATTACTAACATGCTTGCCGAACCCGGACGTTATGTGTCAGCGATCGACGAAAGTTATCGCTTCCTTACCTTAAACCACGCCCTGCTAAGCTATATTTCCGCATTAGGTGCACATAGAACGCGCATTGGCGATGAAGTCACTCACAAACTTATTCTTGATTCGCACCGTGTCATCCACCAACACCTTGAACTGTTGTACAAACAACTAAACGACAACTGCGAGCAGTGTGATAGTAGCGAGTTTGACGACCCAATCTTAGAACAGAAATTATCTGAGTGGCGCGACGAAGACGGTAGCTCGGCTCGGATGGTTCTACAACAACTCCACTTGGTGTATCGAATGCTTCCGGAATTGCACTCTTTGGCTAGTAAATTTGCCGTTCGAGTTAGTCATAAGAGTGATAGCTAAGCACCCATTGGCTATGTTTGTGAAAATTTATATAACGACCTTGCATAGCCCTAACATCCCCTGACATTATTCGGACAAAATATTGTCGCCGTCAAAATACACTCCTCTGTATGGTATTTCTTACAAGTGCGAAGCGATGAAGGATAACATCACTCACCTGTATGGAACTCAATTTACAACGGTTGGCAGGTCCCAAACTATGACACCCAAGCAATTTGAAACAATGAAGGCACAGCTTAAGAGCCTCACTCCTCAACAGTTACGCATGCTACGTGGCGAAATAAATAGCAAGCTAGATCACAACGGGGGATCTATTGTAAGCGATGAGGAATTAGAGATGATCGCGAATTTATTTAGCTAGCACAACTTGCTCAAAAAGCAAACAAACCTTAAACTTTAATTAAGGGAGGTGCTATATGGCGGTTTCTGGTATTCAATCCGGTTATCAAATTATTGATATGTCATCAAAGATGGCCGAAGAAGCTTCGCGCGAAATCCAGGATAATCAGCAGGCTCTATCCATACCTAAAGACAACACCTATGACTTTAACCAAGTCGAGTTCAAGGTTTCTACACCACCATCTGATTCTAATATTGACGCCTTAACCAAGCTTACTAGTGCTGAGCAATACAGTAGAATCGGTACCAACGTGATCCAGCGTGACCAAGAGATGATCGGTACCCTGCTTGATATACATGTGTAGTGACGCACCGCGGTTATCTAGATTGATGAAACACCCAACAAATTGTAGCAATCCATTAAGCAACCATTGTGTTCGCGCTACTATCCGCTAGAATGCAGGCAAATTTTCTGTTTTAAACTTCGATGCCAAAATTAAACCTCTCACGAAAAGATCACTCCACCTTCAGTCAACATGACTCTAACCCGTCTACATTAGAACAAAAGCTCAAACCAAGATCCGACAGGCCCCTCGTTAGGCTCACTCCTAGCCCATATATTTCTTACAAGAATATCGAAAAACGTTGGTCTAAATTGGATACGTTGACTGATCGAGAGCTACTGCTTGATGAGCAGACTCAAAACCATGCTGACCTGTACAACAAAAACATAGAACATTTTATTGGCACGGTTAAACTGCCAGTCGGCGTAGCAGGACCACTGCGTGTCAATGGACTATATGCGAGTGATGATTACCTTATCCCACTTGCTACTACGGAAGCGGCTTTGGTGGCCTCATACAACCGAGGGGCACAAATTATCACTCAATCAGGTGGTGCTAGCTCGATGTTGATCAATGAGGGTGTCACGCGTACACCGGTATTCATGTTTTCCTCTTTAAGAGAGGCGGGTCAGTTTGTCGCTTGGGTCGTGACCCAGTACGATCATTTTAAACATATTGCTGAATCGACCACCGCTCATGGTAAATTGCATGACATAAATGTGAATATCGAAGGTAACCGAGTTTATCTTGTATTTGAATACCATACTGGTGATGCTTCTGGCCAAAATATGGTGACCATTGCTACGAATGAAGTGTATCGCTTTATTCTGTCCAGTTCCCCAGTTGAACCATGCGAAGCATTTTTAGACGGTAATTTATCTGGTGACAAGAAACCCAATGCCCACAGCCTACGCCATGTAAGAGGTAAAAAAGTAACTGCGGAAGTCAACATAGACAGAGAGCTAGTTGAAAAATACCTACATACCACGCCTGAAAAAATGACTCGTTTCGGTCAAGTGACAACCACTGGTTCAGCACTAAGTGGGGGAATTGGCGTCAATGCCCACTATGCCAACGCTCTTGCAGCGTTATACATCGCCTGTGGCCAAGACGCTGCGTGTGTCGCTGAGTCGGCAGTGGGAATTACCCGCATGGAAGTGAATATGCATGGCGGGTTATACGCATCAGTCACTTTACCCAACTTGATGGTTGGTACGGTGGGCGGCGGTACTGGACTACCGACCCAGAAAGCATGTTTAGACATCATGAAGCTATACGGAAATGGTAAAGCAAAAGCCCTTGCTGAAGTCGCTGCTGCACTTTGTTTAGCGGGTGAGCTGTCAATTGTCGGTGCATTTTGTGCAGAGCACTTTTCCCGAGCACACCAAAAACTTGCTCGTTAGATATCGGCTATTAAAGTCGACTGAGTATCGAATTTACACTTCACTACTCACAGGCGGAATATAGTGGTGATCTTTAAAGTAGATAAACGCTTTATTTAGCGCCACTTCCTTAATCGGTTTGACAATCACATAGCTGGCGCCTGCACGTAGGAATTCATTCTTGGTCTCTTTCATTCCATCGGCTGTACAAGCATAAATGGGCACGTCAAGCTCAAGTTCATTTCGAATCAGCTTAGTCGCTTCAATCCCACTTAGGTTAGGCAATTGATTATCCATCAAGACCAGCTCTATCGTTCTATCTGCTTTCAATGCTCCTATTGCGCTTAACCCATCTCCAACCCAAGTTACTTTCATGCCATATTTTTCGCAGAAAGCCCGCGCAATAAATGCATTGGTTTGGTTATCTTCGACCAATAAAACGTGGATTTGCTGCTCAAATAAGCTAGCAGGCTCAATCTCTAGCGTACTCTTACTTACTTCTTTGTTCAGCCCAATTTGAACAGGAATAACAGCGGTAAACTCAGTGCCTTTATCCAGGTCGCTATCAACTTCAATCTTTCCGTCCATCAAGTTAACTAAACTGTGGACAATAGCCAAACCAAGCCCACTCCCCCCATATTCGCGGGTTGTGGTTGACTCTGCTTGAACAAAAGGTTCGAAAATATCTTTTAATCGATTGCTATCGATACCGATACCCGTGTCACAGACCCTTATCAATAATTTACTTACATCATCTTCTTGCTGACTAAGCAGATCGATTTGAACTTTACCCTGTTGAGTAAATTTCACCGCGTTGCTTACCAAATTAAAGATAATCTGGTTTAAACGTACTTGGTCGCTGTAAACATATTGCTGTTGGGTAATATTGCTATTCACAACAAAATCAACACCCTTAGCATCGCACAATGGTTTAAAGATCTTATCAACCGTGCTGGTCAGTTCGATTAAACGAAATTCACTGTTTTCGATATGGAACTTGCCCTGCTCAATTTTGGAGAAATCGAGAATATCATTAAGAACTGCCAGTAAGTGCTCGCCGCTGTTACACAACACCTCCATGTGTTCCACATCTTGCTCGTTTTCCATTTTTCCTTTGAGCAATTGGGAAACACCGAGTATACCATTGAGTGGTGTCCTTAGTTCATGGCTCATCCGAGCAAGAAAATCAGCTCTCGCTCTCGCCGATTCTTCTGCCTGCTCACGCGCGCTTTCACTTTGCCGCTCTGCCTCGATAAAGCTCGTGATATCCTGTCCCTGCGCCATGATATGGGTGATGTGGCTGTCATTGAAGATAGGCGATAAGTTCCAACGAAAGGTTTTACCCGCAATAGTCGTATTAATACCAGTCAGTGTCGCACCCTGAGCACACATCTTAATATGTGGCGACAAGCTAGTGATCAGTTGTTCTTGACTTCCACCAGTGTGAAACGTTCGCTCTGCTGCTGGATTAAAACGTTCAAGTTCACCTTGAACATTCCATAGCGTGATCGGTGAAAGCGAAAAGTTAAGTAACTCACTAAACTGTTGCTCTTGTTCGTTGAGTCGCTTGAAAGATCGCTCAAACGACATCCCGATTTTGTTAAATTCATCAATCGCCGAGCCGGAAAACTTAGTCACTTTCTGATCTTTAATACTCGTGTCTGTATAGTGCATTAAGCTCTGTAACTCTCTTGAAACTCTTTTACCTAGCCATACGCGCGTATATATAGCAATGCAAATAATCAGCAGGGTTGTAATTGCGATCCAAACATAATGGCTACGAACAAAGCCCCTAATGTGCTCATTGCTTTGAATGGTATAAACAGATAAAAAGGTTGGAACATCGTTGATGGTCAAGTCAGTACGTGAAACCATGTATGCACTACTAGTAATATCCTGTGACGACTGCTCCAACCAATTAATATGACGAATATTATGATCTTTCGTGGTCGCGGCAATAACTTCAGAACCTACCGCCAACAGTACTTCATCAGCATTACTACTTTGGGCAAATGAGTTAATGAGTGAAAAACTGTTATTCAACACGAGACCAATATACAGATAAGCAATCACCTCTCCGGTTTCGACATCGATTACAGCGGTTCGTCGTAATGCAAGGTAACGTACCCCTAACGACGATGGTGCTTGTGAAATATACCAACTGGCCCCAGTGACCATATCATCGCTCATCTGCTCAATATGTTGGTCGGATAAGCCATAAAATTGATAATTGGAGTCATCCCAAATGATTTCATTTTCCACCTGGATAAAGCGAAAATCGGGGGCGAGATCGGGTGAATGTTGATCCACGCTATTGAAGAATGCCCCCAAAGCTTGCGCGTCTCGCGAGCGAACAGCCTCAACCAAAGTGTTGGTTCGGCTATAGCTATCTTGGGTAATCTCAAGCGAATTAACTTGAATATTAAACGTCTGCTGAATAAGACTCTGCGTTTGCAGCTTAGTGCGTGCCACCTCCTGAGCCACCACATCGCGATTAACTTGGTAGTTTTGTAAAACCAATACCACGATCAAAACACCAATACTCAAGAAGATAGAATTGGTTAATATGGTGGCAAGTTGACGCTTTCTAACGCGTGCTTTATGTACTGCCATTATTGGTCAGAGTACCTAAAAGCGCGCTGTTTAAGATTTTCTATTCGGATAGAGCTATCCTTACTTGTGACTAATTCAAAGTCTCCCGAATACACCAATGGTACATCACGACCTTCGAGATCCCACTTAATGGCTTCAGCCATAGCGATGCCTGTATCGTCGTTCATTCGCATAACAGTAACGTCTAAGGTGCCATCACGCAGCGCTTCAAGTTCTGCAGTGCCTCCTCCCCATCCGTTGAGCAATATATCGCTCCTACCCATCTCCTTAAGCGCGTCAGATGCTCCAAGAGCGACATCTGTCGAACACGCATAGATAAAATGCAAATTGGGTTCTTTGTTCAATGCGACTTTTGCCGCTTCGTAACCAGAATCTCTCGTCGCTTGAGTGTAAAAAGACGATGAGAGTTTGTATGTGTCATGGTGACTCATCTCTTCGATAAAGGTATCGCCACGCGCATCACTCACGTAGCCCTCTGAGAAGTAGAGTACCGAATAACGACTCTCTTTCGGCGCGATATCTTTATAGTAGTCCTGAATGATTCGAGTGCCTTTAATGTGATCAAAACCTACATACATAAACGGTTGCTGTTCATCCCAAGCGCGAACGGGCGTGGTTATATTCTGCAAAATCAGTTTAGTGTCCGTCGAGCCAAGCACATGCTCGATAAATTTGCGATGTCTTGTGGTGTCCAAAGTAAAGATTAGATAATCGGCCTTATTTTGAATTGCTTCTAACAAGGATAAACTTTGTTGTCGAACATCAACATTTGGCCGCGTGAACACCTGGTTAATCTCATAGTTAACCCCCAGTTTCTCTAAGCGATATTCGAAAGCCTTGATGTTTCTGATCCAGTAGTCAGAGACCTGCTGGCCAGGGTATACGACGGAAATCGAAATGGGCTTAGACTGAGTTGATATCAGCGGTGTTGGGTAACTGCGTACTGCTTGAGTTAGCTGTTCGGTTAACTTTTTTTGCTGCGGGTGTGCGTCAAGGTAAGCGTCATATTGCCAATAGCCGTTGAGCACTTGGGTGATGTGTGCCGACGCAGAAAATGAAAATAATGCAATTAGAGGCAATATTATTTTTTTAGCCATCTAGTTC
>NZ_JATABG010000078.1:0-11425 GCF_036533755.1 Vibrio sp. M260118
CAACTCATCACTAACTTTGCAAGCGCAAATCCATGAATTCAAAGCTTGAAACAAAAAAAAACGCCACCCAGCCAGTGGGTCGCGCTTTTTTTAAACAATAATGTTCAAACTCAGCCGTTAAAACAAGCGAACTATCGTGAGGTAACTCAAGATGGCTAACGAGAAATATGGACTAAATAGAACCTGCCAATACCAATTTCTAGGTTTAAAACCGATACCAAAAACCATGCTAGAGCAAATTGCCCAAATCAGCAGTGGTGAGATAACGGCGTTAAAACCCCCGATAGAAGCAGAGTAGAGTTCTGGGTCCCACATCACCATTGCAACATGGTAAAAACCGAGAACCAGAGATAAAGCTCTGAACAGAGCTTTATCTAATGGTGCATGTAGCTTAGCTACCTGCTCAGCGAGATTACTCACTGTCTTTATCCATCATTTCTGAATGCTCTAACCAAAGAGCGTTAATGATGCCGAATGCACAAGCGAGTAGTACACCCAGAATCCATGCGAAATACCACATAATCGTAGCTCCTTAGTATGCTGAAACGTCGTTGTCTTCGATGTGCTTCTTATCTAAGCGACCGAACATTTTGTAGTAAGTCCAAGTCGTGTAGCCAAGAATTACTGGGACAAACACAGCCGCAACAAGTGTCATCAGACCCAGTGTTAGTTCACTCGCCGTTGAATCCCACATAGTCAGGCTATGGTTTGGAACAAGGCTAGAAGGCATAACGAATGGGAACATTGCAAAACCTGCCGTCAAGATTACTCCAGCATTCGCCAAGCTTGAGAACAAGAATGCAAAACCTCCACGCTCAAAACGAGACGCAATCGCTGCGAGTAACGGCATCAATACACCCAAGACAGGCGCAGCCCACATAGCAGGATATGTTTCAAAGTTAGTCATCCAAGCACCTGCTTGCTGCACCACCTCTTTGTTTAACGGGTTAGAGTCCGCCAACGTATCGATAGTACTTGTTACAACAAAACCTTCGATGGACTGAACCCAGAAGCCACCAACCACAAACAGTGCAACGGCAACAAGGCCAGTAATTTGAGCGGCATTTCTTGCGCGCGCATGGATCGCCTCTGTCGTTTTCATCTGTAGCCATGTTGCGCCTTGAAGGACAAACAGCATCAGACTAAGCACACCACACAGCAGTGCGAACGGGTTAAGCAGTGCAAAGAATGAACCTTTGTACTCAGACATCAACAGGTCGTTTAGTTCAAACGGCACACCTTGTAGCAGGTTACCAAATGCGACACCAAAAATAATTGGTGGCACTGTACCACTGAAACATAGCGCGTAGTCCCACGCTTGACGCCATTTTGGATTCTCGATTTTTGAACGATAGTCCAGCGCCAGTGGACGCATCCAAAGTGCCGCTAGCGTCACGTACATCGCTAAATAGAAGCCAGAAAACGAGGTCGCGTAAACCAATGGCCAAGCAGCAAACAATGCACCACCTGCAGTGATCAGCCAAACTTGGTTGCCGTCCCAGTGCGGTGCAATAGTATTGAGCATAATACGACGCTCAGTATCGTTCTTACCGATAACCGGTGATAGAGAAGCAACGCCCATATCGAAGCCATCAGTGACCGCGAACCCGACCATCAAGACACCAATCAGGATCCACCAGATCAGTCGTAAGATTTCGTAATCAAACATGTTTTGTTTCTCCTTGCCTTACGCTTCTACTTGGCGGCTAACTTTGTCTTCGACAGAGTCAGCGTTTTGCTCAAAGTGATAGCGACCTGTTTTCAGGCTACTTGGGCCTTTGCGCGCGAACTTAAGCATTAGGTAGACTTCTGCAATTAAGAACACGGTGTACAGCGCGATGATCGCAAATAGAGACGTCCAGATTTCTGAAGCACTCAGTGCCGATGCTGCAACGTTCACAGGCAGAATTTCACCCACTGCCCATGGCTGACGACCATACTCAGCAACGAACCAGCCGGCTTCAACTGCAATCCATGGCAATGGAATGCTGAATAGCGCAGCCTTAAGAACCCACTGTTTTTGCTCAATCTTCTGACGGCAAGTTTGAATAAACGCTGCGCCGAATACGAATAGCATGATAAAGCCACACGCAACCATAATGCGGAACGACCAGAATAGCGGCCATACTGTTGGGATAGAGTCATCCGCAGCAGCTTGAATTTGCTCTTCTGTTGCGTCAACAACATTGTCGGTGTAGCGCTTAAGAAGAAGACCGTAGCCTAGATCACCCTTCACTTCATCGAAGGCTGTCATGTTAGCTTCTGACTTGTCACCGGCACGCAGTTTCTCTAGCAGTTCGTAGGCGTACATACCTGTGCGAATACGGTCTACGTGTTCATCACGAAGATCGCGTAAACCCGTTACCTGTTCATCCAACGAACGCGTCGCAATAATACCCATCACATAAGGGATCTTAATCGCGTAATCAGTGTGCATAGTATCTTGGTTAGGCAAACCAAACAGCGTAAATGCTGCTGGCGCTGGCTCTGTGTGCCATTCAGCCTCTACAGCTGCAAGTTTAACTTTTTGCACTTCACCAAGTTCGTAACCAGATTCATCACCTAGTACGATAACCGATAGGATTGAAGCCATACCAAAAGAAGCGGCAATAGCAAATGAACGACGAGCAAAGGCAACATCACGACCTTTAAGTAGGTAATATGCACTGATGCCTAGAATGAACATTGCGCCAGTCGTGTAACCAGAAGCGACGGTATGAACGAACTTAACTTGAGCCACTGGGTTAAGAACAACCTCAGCAAAACTCACCATTTCCATACGCATGGTTTCAAAGTTAAATTCTGCGCCTACTGGGTTTTGCATCCAGCCATTCGCAACTAAGATCCAAAGTGCAGAGAAGTTAGAACCCAATGCAACAAGCCAAGTGACAGCAAGGTGTTGTCGTTTAGATAAGCGATCCCAGCCAAAGAAGAATAGACCGACAAAGGTTGACTCTAAGAAGAAGGCGACTAGGGCTTCGATCGCGAGAGGCGCACCGAAAATGTCACCTACGTAATGAGAATAGTAGGACCAGTTAGTACCAAACTGAAACTCCATGGTAAGGCCAGTAGCCACACCAAGTGCAAAGTTAATACCGAACAACTTACCCCAGAACTTTGTCATGTCCTTATAGATTTGCTTGTTCGTCATTACGTACACAGATTCCATGATAGCCAGTAGGAAGGCCATACCTAGAGTCAATGGTACGAATAGGAAGTGATACATCGCTGTCAGTGCAAACTGCAACCGCGATAGATCAACGACATCGATCATGATTACTCCTATGTGTCGGCTGAAGACACTATTCACATTAATGCATTGTTATTAAGTTTTGAGCAAACTCATTAAGTGTTATCGGAATGATTTCACTGTTGCAAAAATGTACTGGATTAGTTAGTTAATTGTTAAGCATCAGCTAATATAGCTAGAACTAATATTACTGCTAAAAACAGCATGTTTCAAAAGATTTATAGCCAGAGTTCGCTTTGATTTGTATCAACTTTTGTTTGTCATTCCTGGCTAGTTTTCAATCAATTTGATCTACATCAAGCGATAGTGCGGTTTTTTGTTAAGGCAGGGTTACCCAGGAAGCATAATTAGGTATTTATGCGAAACAAGTGCTTAACAACAAGCTCAAGAATGCTACCTATTTAGTGGTAAGTTAATTTCACTAACGTGATGAGAATCACAAAAAAGCCAGTGATGTATCACTGGCTATCTATAACTATTTTTCAATTCCAAAATGGAGATAGGCGCGATCGGTGGCAATCCTGCCTCGTGGAGTCCTTTGCAGGTATCCTTGTTGAATCAAATAAGGCTCCAAAACATCTTCTATCGTATCTTTTTCCTCACCAATTGCTGCGGCCATGTTATCAAGTCCAACAGGTCCACCACCAAACTTCTCCATAATGGCAAGCAGCAACTTTCGGTCCATATAGTCGAAGCCCTGGGCATCCACATCCAGCATATTGAGCGCTCGGTCAGCCACTTCAGCGCAGATATGACCATTGCCTTTCACTTCCGCATAGTCTCGCACACGGCGTAGCAATCGGTTTGCAATTCGCGGTGTACCACGAGCACGTCGAGCCACTTCAAGCGCGCCATCAGATTCCATAGATAACCCTAGGCAATCTGCGCTACGCTGAACGATATTTTGCAAATCCGGGATCTTGTAGTACTCCAATCGCTGGGTAATACCAAAACGGTCGCGCAGTGGTGACGTTAAAGAACCTGCTCGCGTTGTCGCTCCAATCAAGGTGAAAGGAGGGAGATCAATCTTGATCGAACGGGCGGCAGGGCCTTCACCGATCATGATATCGAGCTGATAATCTTCCATCGCAGGGTAAAGCACCTCTTCTACCATAGGACTTAAGCGGTGAATCTCATCAATGAAAAGTACGTCGTTCTCTTCGAGATTGGTCAGCAGTGCCGCTAAATCTCCCGCTTTTTCTAACACCGGCCCAGAAGTAGTACGAATGTTCACTTCCATCTCATTAGCGACAATATTCGCTAGCGTGGTTTTACCCAAGCCAGGAGGCCCAAATATCAACAGGTGGTCGAGCGCTTCGTTACGAAGTTGTGCCGCTTTGATAAAGATTTCCATCTGGTCGCGAACGTGGTCTTGACCTTTATAGTCATCAAGCTTTTTTGGACGAATAGCCCTGTCGATCACATCTTCTTCTTTATAAACCGCATTATCTGGTGCAATTAAACGATCTGCTTCAATCATTATTTACGCCTTTTTAAACCATAGACTTTAGCGCTTCACGGATAAGCTGCTCGCTGCTCATCCCATCCGTCTTAACCTGAGAGACAACCTTAGACGCTTGCGTTGGTTTATAACCAAGAGCAAGCAACGCACTGACTGCCTCTTCTTCTGCATTATTTTGCGCAGGTTGCGGAGCTGAATCAATGGGCGCCGCATCGGTAAATGGTGTAAACAGGTCTCCTGCGCTCCAACCTTTAAGTCGATCTTTCATTTCAACAACCAAACGTTCTGCTGTCTTCTTACCGACACCCGGCAACTTAACTAAAGTCGAAACATCTTCACGTTCTACACTGGCAACAAACTGGCTCGCGGTCATCCCGGACAAAATCGCCAAACCAAGTTTAGGCCCCACCCCATTGGCTTTAATGACTTCGCGGAACAGAGCGCGCTCTTTGACTGTATTAAAGCCATACAGCAATTGTGCATCTTCACGTACGACAAAGTGAGTATAGATAATCGCTTCTTCACCGATATTGGGTAGCTCATAGAAACAGCTCATTGGCATTTGGACTTCATAGCCAATACCATTAACTTCAATCAGTAGTTCAGGGGGTTGCTTCTCGATAAGAATGCCGCGCAAACGTCCAATCACGGTGGATACTCTTTTAGAAATGAATTTTTGACAGGATAATAAAGAACTGGATAAACATCCAGTCCTTTATTAAATCAGAAAATTTTTTTGCAGCATGATACCACTGGGGCTAGCGATAGCGACCACGCCTTGCACTGGTGGCCTTGCCTGCCAACGCGACCAAAGTTTTATTGGTGTTGGCATGACAGATCGCAACGCCCAATGCATCGGCGGCATCCGCTTGAGGTTTAGAAGGCAGCTTGAGCATATGCTGAACCATATGTTGGACTTGTTCTTTGTCTGCAGCGCCCGTGCCGACTACCGCTTGTTTAATCAGTCTTGCCGCATATTCGTAGACGGGCAGATCCGCATTCACCGCCGCAACAATTGCACTGCCGCGAGCTTGACCTAACTTAAGGGCGGAGTCCGCATTGCGTGCCATGAACACCTGTTCAATGGCAAACACATCGGGTTGAAACTGGGTGATGATTTCAGACACACCCGCATAGATCTGTTTTAATCGCCCTGGCAACTCCTTTTCAGAGGTGCGAATACAACCGCTACCAAGGTAGTTCAGGTGACGACCCGTTTGGCGAATAACACCGTAACCTGTAATTCGAGAGCCTGGGTCAATACCTAGTATAATTGACATTATTTTCTTTGAGTTATCACGATATCTAGCCAGACATATTAATCTAGCCTACCTTCTATAGCGAGGTAATTATCGCTCGACTCGACAATCCAGACTCTAAACCCACTTCAAGTACCTGGGTGGGTTCATGGACGAGCTTCTCCCCTGTCCAATAGTCGTACCAGTAGGCAGGAAAGTCCGAGGTCAATGTCACTTCGCGCGCCGTTTTTTGATAGTTAAACAGGCAGTGAAGATCATTGCGCTCAGTGAGAGGCAAAAATGCATGGTGAAGATTTAGCGCGGTAAATCGTGCCGACTCCTGATTGTGACGATGCCTAATCGCAAGTTTAGCTAAGGTACGTTTAGCAAATGGCGTCAGTTCTGGTAGTGGGTCACCTGACAACAACAGCCCACCACTGGCAAGTAGTGCATCTCGGTGAAACTGGTAGTATTTGCGTTCCGTCGCTTGATTAGCCAGAGAAACAAAAGTGGCACAGTCTGGGTCGATTTGCCAAAGTTTACGATGTTGCCAGCTACGATAAAACGTCTCTTTGGCGATCTGTTCAAAACGTGTCGCACAACGCTCGACATCATCTGAGACACGCATTGCATCAACCAATCCCAATGAGGGCCACATAGGTGCATTACAACCAAGTACTAATGCGTCCCCCGCCCCCTCTAGAATCGCCGCCATGCCGAGTCGATACGCTTCAACACCTGTCACGCCTGACTGGTGACGGACACCTTTCAGTGTTCCCCAGTAGTTTGCGTCGAGTTTAAACATCTCAACGCCCCACTCCTCACGCATGGTACGGACTACATAGGTTAAGTACTCTTGCACTTCAAGATTGGTGGTATCAAGGATATACCAAGGGGTGCATCGCCAACCTGCATAGGTGACGTCTTCTGCTTTGAGCAGCTTGCCATCACTGTGGCGAACAAACCAATCGGGATGATTTCGAAACAGTTCTGATTCCGGTTGAGCAATAAACGGAGCAAGCCAAATCGCCGGCTTTTTACCATTTGAGCGTATTTCTCGCAGCACTGATTTTATGCCAGAAGGGAACTTGCTCGATGGTGTTAGCCAATCGCCCATAAAGGCTTGATAACCATCATCGAGCAACACATAGTCGAAAGGCTTTAGATGCTCTCGCATCTGTTGAACATTAGTATGAATATCCTGCTCGGTCACTTGGGCGTAATAGCCATACCAAGAACACCAACCCAGCGGGGATGATTGTGTTACACCTGGTCGCGGCGGATGCTGTGCCTGAATCAACTGACTGTATTCCAAATAGAGCTCAGACAGAGATTCACCTCTAAGCGCGACCACAGACTCTAAGCTATTCGTCGACCAATCTTGGGGGGAGGTATTCTCACCATCAATGTAGGCACCTATTTTAGGTCGCCCATCCACTTCTTCGACCGTAAAGTACCCAGCAAAACGGCGACATGAGGTAAAGCCAAACAGAGCATAGCCTAGTGAATCTTCCACCACTAGATAGTTATAGTAGCGTTTAGCCTCCTTTGGCGAATAGATACGATAGCTGGTGCTGTTATCTGGGCATCGACCAATATCTATCGGAGACTCATAACTGCCTGTGGTTTGCGCCAACATCTGAAAACCATCACCGAGTAAAGTGGCGCGTCGCTCAAAACTAAAGTCCGTTTGGAATAGCAAGTACTTCTGACTGATGGGATCATTTGATATGCCACGGTAGCTAAAATAGATTTGATTGCCACTGATTTCTGCACTCAAATCCAAGTTAGACACCTCAATAGCACGCTCATTGGCTAAATGCAGTATCTGCGACATGTTAGGCTCTACATTGTGATTATTTCTATCAATTAGAGCATTGACGTTAACCCTTGTCTATTTACGCTTATTGATAGAGCCGTACTGGGATCACGTTTCTATTAACCGTTGAAATTTGCAGCAAAAAAATACCAGCCAAGCGGCTGGTATTTAAACTGACAATCGGAGTTATGACACTTCGATTGGACCACCGAAAGAGGTCACTGGCGGTACTTTGCCAGTAAACTTCTCGATGTTAACCTGACACGTATTGGCACTGGTCGCTTGCGCAAGCTCAGAAGACGCGATGTCTTGAGTGAGCGTATTTGGATCGCCATAAGTATCCAGTGCGCCGACCTTCTCATTCATTGGGCCATACCAAGCGCCCTCTTCGATACGAACCACGCCCGGTGCGTACGCATCCATCAGAACAGCACCGGCCAGAAGCTGGCCACGGTCATTGAATACACGCACTAAATCACCATCTTTAATGCCTTTCGCTTTTGCATCTTGAGGGTTGATATAGATCGGCTCACGACCTTGCACAGCGTACGTTGCTCGGAACTCTTCAGACTCACACATTTGAGAATGCAAACGCTTATCTGGGTGACAAGATTGCAGCCAGAATGGGTGTTTTTCTGAGCCTGGCCCACCGTGTGAACGCTCTGATTTTTCAAACCACATCGGGTGCTCTTGGCAATGTTCGTAACCCATGTTGCCGATAGTACGGCTAGTGATTTCGATGAAGCCAGAAGGCGTACCTAGTGCGTTGATTTCTGGGTCTTCACGGAATGCCGCGTGACGTGTCCAAGGTTTACCTTTACCGAAGTCTAGGAAACCTTTCTCCCAGAACTCTTCGAACTCAGGCATATCAAACTTACCTGCGTTAGCCGCTTTACAGTTGTCGTAAAGTGATTTCACCCACTCCATCTCAGACATACCACGAGTGTAGTCTTTGTCGCGGCCCCAGCGAGCAGTCAGCTCGGTCATGATGTCGAAGTCAGTCTTAGACTGGAACATAGGGTCGACCAGCTTGTGCATCGCGACTAAACCACGGCCAGAGTAGGCACCGTAGCCATCAATATCGTTACGCTCGAACTGAGTACAAGCAGGAAGAACGATATCTGAGAAGCGACAAGTTGCCGTCCACGCAAAATCAATCGCCACTACAGTTTGAAGTGCTTTAAACGCGCCTTTCATCTTGTTGCGATCTTGGTGGTGGTGCCAAGGGTTATTACCGCTGAAGACCATCATCTTGATATCTGGCAAAGTGACTACCGAGCCATTTGCATTGATCTTCTTACCTGGCTCTAGCAGTGAGTCTACCCAACGAGCCACAGGAATTACTCGGCTGTAGCCGTTGAAATCTTGGTTAGTGTGCTTAGGTGATTGACCTTGGTCAATATTAAGTGGGAATGAACCCGGTGAAGCAAAACCAGTCGAAGAAACACCGATACCAGAGTAATGGTGACCGTAAGAGATACCACCACCCGGCAGACCGATTTGACCGACCATAGCTGCGATAACTGCAGTCATCCAGTATGGCTGCTCACCATGTTGCTGACGCTGGATACTCCAACCAACCAGAATTTGCGTGCGACCGTTGACTAGCATACGAGCAAAGTCACGGATCTCATCAGCGCTTGCGCCACAGATCTCAGCGGCCCACTCTGGCGTTTTCTCAACTTTATCTTTAGTCTCACCCATTACATACTTGATGAAAGTATCGAAGCCCAAGCAGTAAGTATCGATGAATTTCTTATCGTAAAGACCTTCGGTGTATAGCGTGTGCGCAACACCTAACATAAACGGAACGTCTGTGTGCGGGTTGATGTAACGCAGTTCATTACCTAAGTAACGTGCCGTTTTGTTGCGAACTGGGTCAACAGAAATAACGTTGATCTCTTTGTTAGCAACTTTTTCTTTTAATTGCTCAAGGTAAGCAAACGACTCGTGTGTTTCACAAGTCCAACCCACCTGTAGGTTTTTAACCGGATCGTTACCCCATAGGATAATGTTGTCACTGTTCTCAAGGATCAATTCCCAAGATGTACCTTGTGCATATACTTCCGTTGAGCCTAGGACATAAGGCAGTACCGTTTGACCAGCACCTGTCGAGTAGTCACCGACTTTCTTAACCGAATAGCCATGAAGCCCGATCGCACGCTGCATATGGTTGTTACAGCTATGCATTTGACCCGTTTGACGCCAACCGGTTTGACCAGCGTGCAGTGCCCAAGGGCCGTAATCTTTCTGTACGCGTTCTAGTTCGCGATAGAAGAGATCCAAGGCTTCATCCCAAGTTACGCGCACAAAACGGTTGTTGCCACGTGTGTCTGCTGAATACTTGTGCTTCTTAAGCCAATCGAGTCGAACCATAGGGTAACGAACTCGTGAAGGGCTGTAGATAATACCCTTAATACCGTTCAGCATATCTGTTGGGTATTTATCGACCTCGAGCGGTTTGATTTCTTGAACTTTACCACCCCAAACTCGAGCACGGAACGCCCCCCAGTGAGAGCCTGATACCTTCCAGGTTCCTTCTGTTTCAGCCGCTTTAACTGAAGCAGACGCCAATAAGCTCGGACCGATAACAGACGCAGCACTCGTTGTCGCCACACCTTTTAAAAAGCTTCTACGTGAAATAGCCATGTTAATACTCCAATTGACGTCGATTAGTGGTGACCTTCAGAAAAATCTGAAGAGTGCTTCTGTAGGTACTTAAGTACTAGCGCTTCGGTATCGGTATCGAAGTTAACAAACGCGATCATACCATCAAGCATACCTACCCAACCGTTAGCACTGAAGTGCTCAACGTCTGGCTGTGTATGACATGTAGAACAGTTAGTTTGGTAGGCTTCACCTGCTGCTTTCCAGATTGGGTCGAAGTCAGACACCATAGACTCTTTCTTCATCCATAGATTCACTGACACCTCTTCCCAAGGTAGACCCGTTAGCTCGTCTTCTTTCTTGTCGCCAACAGCGATGATGTCACTCGTCGATACGTCACGAGTTAAAATCGCCGTAGAAATGTTCATACCAAAGTCTTCTTGAAGCACTCGACCAAAGCCTTTTGCTTTACGCCACCCATCAATTTGAACTTCAATCATGTCACCTTTCTCACCCACGATAGCCACTTTGCTTGCAGGGCTAAGTAGACCAGCTTCAGTTTGTGCCGTTTCATCGGTGTACATTGGCAGGTGACGAATAGAGATAACTTCACTGCCATTAGCGTAATTAGTGCTATTAGCCACTTGCTCTAGATCGCCAACGATGCCACTTGCTGCTTCCATGTCTTGTGGGAGATGGTGAGCAATACCCTTATGACAATCCACACAGCTTTGATCACGTTCAGCCGCTGACGTCATTTGAATACGAGCGGTGGGAGACATTTGCTCGAAATCCATAGAGTCATAGTTATGGCAGTTTTTACATTCTAAAGAACCATTCGCTGAGAAACGATCCCACTCGTGTCGAGCTAGCTCAAGACGACGAGCTTCGAATTTTTCTGGGGTATCAAGATCGCCAAATACTTGAGCAAATACCTCTTTCGATGCTTGCATCTTACGGGCAATCTTATCAGTCCAGTTGTGAGGAACGTGACAGTCAGGACAGGTTGCACGTACGCCAGAGTTGTTTTTCCAGTGAACTGTCTCTTG